>CAIMFA010000251.1 GCA_903840185.1 uncultured Lentisphaeria bacterium
ACTTCACATCTTAAACATTCAAAATCCAATAAAATAGGGGGAGTACTAAGTTTTTAGGGTACTCCTGTTCAAATAAAAACTAAATCAAGGTCAAACCTGAAACATAAAATGGGGCAGGACTTTGACAAAACCAAAATGAGGTGTAGGGGTGTCCAGAATGAGGTAGCCTGCTGCGCGAGAGTGCCCCACCTTGCGGGTCCAACGACTGCGGGAGAGACAAGTTGAAAGCAGGAAACGCAGGAGTGCCCCACCTTGCGGGTCCAGCGACTGCGGGAGAGAAAAGTGGAAAGTTAAAAGTAGTGAACAGAACAACTATTCCCAGCCCTCCCAGTCCTCCCAGATTCTGAAAAACACTGTGCAGTACTGGTGTCCAAAATGAGGTTGACCGGTGTCCAAAATGAGGTTGACCGGTGTCCAAAATGAGGTTGTTGTAGCGCCGTCCGTGCCGGACGTAGGATCGGAATCCCGCTCGCGGAGCGAGAGCTCTACACCGCAATGCATTCTGCTCGACGGGTGTCCAGAATTAGGCTGGCCGGTGTCCAGAATGTGCTGAACCGGTGTCCAGAATGTTTTCCGGCACCATAAATTAACCTTTGCTGAAACGCTTATTTCTTTTCGGCCAGCACCAGGTTGAGCATTTTTTCGGTGGCCTTGATCGCGGCAACCATCTGGTCGCTGTCGACGCCGACTGTTACCAGATTGGTGCCTGCAAGGTTTTCCCATGCAATGGTGGTTTCAACGAGGGCGTCAGTTTTGCCGCCGGGGGGGATTCTGACTTCATAGTCCAGCAGTCTCGGGAAAGTGACATCCACCTGCTTGAGCGCTTTGCGCAAAGCTTTGACGAATGCGTCATAACCGCCGTCGCCGCTTGAATCCGCGGTCAGGGTTTGCTTTTTGTATTTGACTGAAACCGCGGCATGCGGTGTTTCACTGAGTTTCGTTATGATACTGTAATCCACGATCTCGATTTGTTTGTTGATCGGCGTTTTCAGGATACCGGAAATGATAAAGGGAAGATCTTCCGGGGTAACCCGCTTCTTTTTGTCTCCGAGCCGGACAATTTCCATAAGCACTTTGTCGCGAGTGGCTTTATCCAGTTCCAGACCCATCGCTTCAAGGTTTTTATCAACAGAGGCCTTGCCGCTGAGTTTGCCGAGGGCATAGTGACGCTTGCGCCCGAACCGTTCCGGAAGCAGCGGGTTGGCATAAAGATTGCCTTTCTTATCGCCGTCGGCGTGGACCCCGCAGGTCTGGGTGAAGACGTCGGAACCGACAATCGGGGTATTCCAGGCGGTGCGCTTGCCGGAGATTGATTGAATTACGCTGGAAGCATACTGAAGCTGTTTTTCACAGACATGAGTGGTGCGGTCCGTCATATCGTTGATGGCGGCGGTGATTTCGCACAGCGTCTGATTGCCGGTGCGTTCGCCCAGTCCGTTGATCGTGGTGTGAATGCCGCTTACGCCGGCTTTAACTGCCGCCAGCGAATTGGCGGTGGCCAGCCCGTAGTCGTTGTGGCCGTGAAAATCCAGTCTGAGATCAGGGAAAGAGGCATACATCCAGTCCATAAAAGTGGTCAGCATCACGGGATTGAGAATCCCGAGCGTATCCGGCAGCATAATGCGTTCGACTTTGTGCTCCAGCAGCCGTTTGGTGAAAGCATGAACATACTGGAAACTGTCCCGCATTCCGCCTGACCAGTCTTCCAGATAAACATTTACCGCAATGCCTTTGCCGGCGGCATAATCTATTTCCTGGCACACCTGATCGAAATGCTGTTCGGGAGTTTTGCCAAGTTGAACCCGGCAGTGCCGTTCCGAACCTTTGGTAAGCAGATTGATGACACAGCCTCCGGCCGCGGCGATCCAGTCCACAGATTTGCCGTTATCAACAAATCCGAGGATTTCAATGCGGTCTTTGACGCCTTTTCTCTCCGCCCACTGAATGATGCGGGCGGCACCTTCCTGTTCGCCTTCTGAAACACGTGCAGAACCCATTTCGATCCGGTCAACGCGCACCTTATTGAGCAGCAGTCTGGCAATCTGTTCTTTTTCCTCCGGGGTGTATGAAACGCCCGGGGTTTGTTCGCCGTCTCTCAACGTCGTATCAAGTATTTCCACATATCTGTTGTATCTGCTGTTTTTCATCTGCCTCGTCACTCCATCCGGTGTACCCGTTTTGGTTTAATAAAAAAACCATGAACTGTTTGATGGTTCATGGCTAAAACTGAATTTCCAAATATCTTTATCATCAAGAAAAATCAAATCTTCGCCAGCCCGGGCCCTCCTGCAAAAATACAGCAAGGCCCGCGTCTAATGCCGATAATGGCAGCGCCGGTTTTGAACAGTTGAATTTTCTTAAAACCAAACATTGTTTAAATCTCTACTTTTCGTTTACATGGAATAATATACAACCGGAAAGCAAAACTGCAAACCGGGCTTTTCAGGCAGAAAATTCCGTGCTCTGTTTAATGTCCGGAAATCTTCGGTTTTGCATTGGAAAAAACTTATTTTTGATGTACTGTTTTATGATGTAAAAATCGTTGCAGTGCCGAGAGTTAAAATATACCCATTTTTAAGGAGCATTTCATATATGTCTGAATCTGAAATTGAAAAACCGGCCAATGCGGGTTCCAGCAGTTACGGTGCAGATCAAATCACAGTGCTTGAAGGGCTGGAAGCTGTAAGAGTGCGCCCGAGCATGTATATCGGTGATACCGGGACGCGCGGACTTCACCATCTGGTTTACGAAGTTGTGGACAACAGTATTGACGAAGCACTGGCCGGATACGCCAATTCCGTCAGCGTTGTCATCCATCACGACAACAGCATTACCGTGGTCGATAACGGGCGCGGCATTCCCGTGGGTATGCACAAGGAACAGGGCAAGCCGGCGGTCGAAGTCGCGCTGACGGTGCTTCATGCCGGCGGCAAGTTCGACCACGACTCCTATAAAGTTTCCGGCGGCCTTCACGGCGTCGGCGTTTCCTGCGTTAATGCGCTCAGTACCTGGCTGGAAGTCGAAGTCAACCGGGACGGCGGCGCTTTCTTTATCCGTTTCGAGCGCGGTATTACGGTAAAACCGCTGACAAAGCTTCATGATTCGGACAAAACCGGAACTAAAGTTACTTTCAAACCGGATTCGACCATTTTTTCCGATACAGTTTTCATTTGGGATATTCTGGCAAACCGTCTGCGCGAACTGGCTTTCCTGAATCGCGGAATCACTATCACGCTCAAGGATGAAAGAACCCACGAAGACGGCTCCGGGGAACGTTTTGAGAAGTTCCATTACGAAGGCGGAATCGTGGAATTTGTCAAAATGCTGAACGACAACAAGCAGTTACTGAATCCCGTGCCGATTTACTTCCGCCGTGAAAAAGACAAAATTGACGTCGAACTGGCAATGCAGTACAATGACGGCTTCAGTGAAAACATTTTCAGCTACGCCAATAACATCAACACGATTGAAGGCGGCACCCATCTTACCGGTTTTCAGGGCGCGCTGACCAGGACTATCAACAATTACGCCAAAAACAACAACATGCTGAAGAACGAAAAGGCCATGACCGGGAATGACACCCGCGAAGGTCTTACCGCCGTAATCAGCGTGAAACTTTCGGATCCGCAGTTTGAAGGGCAGACCAAAACCAAGCTCGGCAACGGCGACGTCCGCGGCATCGTGGAGTCAATCATCAATGACGGACTTGGTGAATTTCTGGAGGAGAACCCCCAGACCGCCAAAGAAATCATTCTGAAAGCAATGACTGCGGCCAGAGCCCGCGAAGCCGCCAGAAAAGCCCGCGAACTGGTACAGCGCAAAGGCGCGCTTGACGGCTTTTCACTGCCGGGCAAACTGGCTGACTGCTCCAGCCGCGATCCCGCAAAATGTGAACTGTACATCGTGGAAGGGGACTCCGCAGGCGGTTCCGCCAAGCAGGGACGCGACAGCAGTTTCCAGGCGATTCTGCCCATCCGCGGTAAACTCCTGAACGTGGAAAAGGCCCGTCTGGACAAAGTTCTGGAAAACAAGGAAATTCAGTCGCTGGTGGCGGCTATCGGCTGCGGCATCGGCGATGAAGATTTTGATGTTCTCAAGCGCCGTTACTTCCGCGTTGTAATTATGACCGACGCGGACGTTGACGGCTCCCATATCCGGACGCTGCTGCTGACGTTCTTCTATCGCCAGATGAAACCCCTGATTGACTCCGGCAGTGTTTATATCGCGAAACCGCCGCTGTTTAAAGTCAGAAGGCGCAAAAAAGAACGTTATATTGACACCGAAGAACAACTGGACACTTATCTTTCTGAACTCGGCAGTGAAGACATTGAAATCAAAGACGCCGCCGGCCAGCCGGTAGCCAAAGAAGTTGCGATGAAGCTGACCGAAATTTTTTCAAAAGTTCAGCATGCAGGCAACGGGCTTCACCGCTACGGCATTGACCCGGTCAAATATTTCGGCATGATGAATGACGACGGTAAATTCCCGCTGGCGTTAGTCAATGTCCGTGAAAATGACGGCACTACGACCCAGAAATACGTTTATACCCCTGAAGAGGAAGCGGAATTCATTAAAGCCACGGAAGAGCGCCTCGCCGCAGTAATCGGGGAACTGCCGTCCATTGATGCTGAAGTAAAAACTCCGGAGCAGGGCTCCACGGAGGTCATCAATGCTCAGCAAAGCCAGATTGAACTGGAAATCAAGGAAAAAATAAGTTCCGCAGTTGACCTTATCAGCATTTTCGAAGCAAAACATTGTGAAGAAATTGCCAAAGAGATAAAGAACCATAATCTTTCGATAAATAACCTTTTTGAAGGTGCGGATAATTTGTTTGAGGTAACCAGCGGCGACAAAGTCGAACAGGCTAAATCGCTTAAAGACCTCTTCGAGCTGATTAAGAAAAACGGCAGACAGGGCCTGCAAATCCAGCGTTACAAAGGTCTTGGTGAAATGAACGCCGAGCAGTTGTGGGAAACCACGATGGACCCGTCAACCAGAAAAATGATCAAAGTCACAATGGAAGACGCGGTTCAGGCGGAACGGATGTTCACCCTGCTGATGGGCGATGTCGTTGAGCCTCGCCGCGACTACATTGAAAAATACGCAGCCACGGTAAAAGACCTGGATATTTAACCGTCCTGCAAACTGAAATACAACATACTGGAGAAATCCGGCAATCAATAGAGGATTATTATGAGCGAAAAAAGTGATAAGAACGAAAGTGCGGCCTCAAAAAATAAGAATCTGGAAATAGCTATCAGCCAGATCGAAAAAGAATTCGGCAAGGGTTCCATTATGCGTCTTGGCGACAACTCGATGCATGCGGATGTGCCGACCATCAGCACCGGCTCCCTGGCGCTTGATATTGCGCTCGGCACCGGCGGCCTGCCCAGAGGCAGAATTGTTGAAATATTCGGACCTGAATCTTCCGGCAAAACCACTCTCTGTCTTCATGTCATTGCCAATGCCCAGCGGGCCGGCGGTGTTGCGGCAATTATTGACGCCGAACACGCTATTGATCCGACGTATGCTAAAAAAATCGGCGTCAATGTTGACGATCTGCTGATTTCTCAGCCGGATTGCGGTGAGGATGCATTGAACATTGTCGACTCTCTTGTCCGCAGCAACGCGGTGGACGTGCTGGTGGTTGACTCCGTTGCCGCACTGGTTCCGCGGGCGGAGATTGAAGGACAGATGGGGGATTCGCACATGGGTCTCCAGGCGCGACTGATGTCCCAGGCGCTGCGTAAACTTACCGGTGCCGCCAGCAAAAGCCGTACCTGTATCATTTTCACCAATCAGATCCGGGAAAAGATCGGGGTCATGTTCGGCAATCCGGAAACCACTCCCGGCGGGAACGCTCTGAAATTCTACTGTTCAATCCGCCTGGACATCCGCAAAATTACGGCGATAAAAGATCCTTCCGGCGAAGTAATCGGCAACCGCACCAGAGTCAAAGTAATCAAAAATAAGCTTGCCGCCCCGTTTAAAAATGCTGAATTCGACATCAATTATTCCGAAGGGATTTCACGGTCCGGTTCGGTGCTGGATGTCGCGTCAGATATGGGAATTCTTGAAAAACGCGGTTCCTGGTTCTCTTTTGAAGGCGAGCAGATAGCTCAAGGGCGTGAACAGACCAAAGCGTATCTGGATGCCAATAAAGAATTCGAAGCCAGACTGCTGAACAAGATTCGCGAAAAGCTGGCGGCTGATGACGAAAAGGTTAAAAACGACCAGAACGCCAAAAAGCAGGCAGCTGAAGATCCGAAAGATAAAAAGCAGACGGCTGAAGATCCGAAGGATAAAAAGTAATACACAGGAATTTGAAATTGTTTAATATTTCTGGGATAAAAACCTGTGAGACCAGAAAATGCCCGAGATCATACATAAAACGCTTCGGCGCTGGTGTTATCCCGGGCTTCAAATTTTTTGCTGCCCTGATTCTCCTAGTCTCCGTTTCGATCAGTTGTCCGGCGGTTGAAGAAAGCAACAGAAACCGCAATTGCCAGCTCGGCGACAGCGCTTTTTACAATGGTTCATTTGAACAGGCTGTTGTTTTTTACAAGCGCTACATTGAGGAAAGTTCAGTGAACACCCAGGATCTGAAGGACGCCATGGAGCGTTATATCACGGCCTGCATCCGGGCGTCAATGCCGGATGAGGCGGAGCAGGCGCTCGATGAATATGAAAAGAAATTTCCGCAGATAGAGCGGGTGCGGAAAGTTCTTTATCGTGCAGATATCCTGATGCTGCGGTTTAAATATGCCGAGGCTGAATCACTGCTGCGGGACACGCTTTCGGATAAAATCATTACCGGCGATTTATATTTCCAGGTGCTTTCCGCGCTGGGATTCGTTATGCTGCAGCAGGAAAAATGGTTTGAAGCATCGGAAATCTACGCATTGCTGGAAAAATCCGGCAGCGGTACCGACTGGGAATCTGTCGGTTTCCGGCAGAAATTATATGCCATGATTATGGGCGGCAGTCTCAGCGACAGCAGCGTGCTGCTTAATGCGGAGATAAAAGTCGCCAACACCAAAGATGTGCCCGACCTGAAAATTCTCTCTCTCCTGCTGATGATTCAGGAGAAACGGTTTTCCGACCTGAAAAAGAACTATGCCTCTTTGGTGAATACTATTCCCAGAACCGCGAATCCGCTGCTTTATAAAGTCAATATGCTGGCGGCAAAACATTTTCTTAAAGTCGGAACGCCCGGCGATGCGATTATTTTCTTGAAAGACGCATTCGATTTTGCGCCGTCGTCTTATGACCGGAGGAGTTCGCTGCGGCTGCTGATTAACACTTATGTTGACGCCAATATGAAAAAAGCCGCCGCGGCAACCGCCATGAAATATATTGAGTTCTACCAGGACTCCCCGGATGTTACAGAAATAAAAATCCAATGCGCCAGACTGTTCGCTGAGCAGAACATGAATGACGATGCGGTTAATATCTATCAATCCGTCATAAGGGATTCGCATATAGCACCGGCCGAACGTATAAGCGCCCTCAGACAGGCGATCGCGCTGCTGGCGGTATCCGGTAAAATCAAGGCCGCGGCCGACATGCTTTCCGCCATCGCGGAAAAAGGATTGACCGAGAGAGAACAGCTTGAGGCTAAATTTATTCTTGGAAAGTTCTATTTTGACCAGAAACTCTACCGCCAGGCGGCTGATGTGTTTATTGATGTCTCATCCAGAAACAGCCAGTGGAAAAGCGACAGCATGTTCTGGACAATGCAGTCGCTGATCAAGCTTTCCGAATATGCGACCGCTCTGGAGGTTGCCAGGAAAATCCAGAAAGAGAATTCTGATCCGCAAATTGCCATGGAAACAGACTATTACCAGTCGTTTATCCTGGATAAACTGGAAAAATACGCGGAGGCCAGAGAGGGCTATCTGGCTTTTGTCCGAAGCAATCCGGACAATGAGCATTCCCCCTCCGCATTGTTTGATGCAGGCAACATTTCATTCCGTTTGCGCGATTTTCCGAAAGCCGCGGAAATATTTAAAGACTTCGTAAAACGCTATCCGCAAAATCCGCTGGCGGCAAATGCGCTGTATAAATGCCTTTATGCCGCCTATTTTAACGGAGATACAGAAGAAATCGCCAGGATAAACGAGCTGCTGGAAAGGACGTATCTGAACTCGCCTTTTGCCGTCGCGGCATTTTTCTGGCAGGTGGATTATCTGAGAAATGGCGGCAAACTTAAAGAGGCTGACCAGGTGCTTCAGCGGATCGGACAATTGTATTCGGACAAAGAGGACATTGTACCGCAGGCGCTCTATGACCGTGCCGCGATTGCCGAAACTCTTTCCGGCAGTTCCGCCGCCATGCTGCTGCTGCAGGAAATATTCGATAAATACCCGAACAGCAAAACTATGGCGGATGCCCTTTTTCTGGCCGGCAACATCACCTCCGGCGGCGGTAATTATTCCGATGCTGCTGTTTATTACCGCAGAGCGGCGCAATTGCGGCCCGGTTCGGCACTGGAAATTGCCTCGCTCGGAAGAATCGGAGACTGCAATTACACGCAATATACCAAAACGCAGGAAGTTAAATACCTTAACAGCGCGATTGCTGAATATGGAAAAGTCATGGCGATTAAAAACCTTAATCAGAATATTAAAGACCAGACATTGTATAAGACCGGCAAATGCTATGAAGGACTGAACCAAGACGACAAGGCACTGGAGTTTTTCACAGAACTGATTTATGGCTATAAAATTGACAAAGGCGACGGCGCGAACAAGATTAAACCGGTGTGGACGGTCAAAGCCGCTTACGCCGCAATCATGATATATATGCGGCAGGGAACTCCGGAAAGCGCCGCCGAAGCCGTGAAAATATACCGGCATCTGGAATCAATGCAGCTGGAAACAGGCGAAGATTTCAGAAAAATCATCTCGAATATAAAGTCTAAATTCAAAATATAGAGACTAAAACAACAGAAGGAATTTTTATATGCTTTTCATGCAAATGATGAAAGACGGCGGCCCGGTCATGTGGATCATTCTCGGTTGCAGTTTGATCGCGGTTTATTACTTTCTTGAAAAGTGGTTCCAGTTTCACCGTGAACAGATAAACGTGAAAGAGCTGGTAAAGGGACTGGTTAACGTACTGAAGCGCGATGGTTTCATCGAGGCGATCAGCCTCTGCGATAATACTCCCGGTCCGGTCGCACGGGTACTGGCGGCGGCTATCCTGGCTTATGAACGCGGCGACGATGATCTGCGCCAGGCTATTGAAGATGCAAATATGGAGGAGATCCCGAAACTGGAACGGCATGTTAATCTGCTGGCGACAATCGGCTACATTGCCCCGTTGCTGGGACTGCTCGGTACTGTCCTGGGTATGATGCGCGCGTTCCAGACCATTCACGCCAAAAGCGTTTATCTTTCCGCCGCGGACTTGTCCGGCGACATTAATATGGCGCTGATAACTACCGCCGCCGGTCTTTGTGTAGCGATTCCATGTTATATCGCATATAACTATTTGACCTCGCGTATTCACTCCATCTGTCAGGAAATGGAACGGGCGGCGTCTGAAATCAACTATTTCTTCAAGCATCACAAGTCAAACCGGAAACCGCAGGTAGAAAATGAGTAACCGTTATTCAGAAAGCTTCAAACCCAGGCTGAAACCGCTTTCCGGCCGGCCCGACCTGACGCCGATGCTGGCGGTGCTGTTTCTGCTGCTGATCTTTTTTATGCTCAGCAGCTCTTTCGTCCAGGTTTCCGGCATCAAAGTTGACCTGCCTGAAATCGGGACCAAAGGCACGCTGGGCGTCGAAAAATTTGTCATTACCGTGACGATGACCGAGAGCGGCAGTGAAATCTATTTTAACGAAAAAGTGGTATCCTGGGAAACGTTGAAGCAGGAGCTGGCAAACGTCAGCAACTATTCGACATCGGCCACGGTTATTCTCAGAGCTGACCAGAAAACACCGTTCGGCACAATCTCAAAAATAATGTCCATTGCGGAAAAAGCCAATTTGTCTGTCTTTATTGCAACTGTACCTCCGAAGAAAAAACAGGAAACTACATTTGAGCAGAATGAGTAACGTCAGGAGTGATAACTATCAGCGCATAATTGTTGCAGAAGCGCTCGCCATCACCATATTATTTCATATGGCGCTGCTGTTTCTCTTCTCGTACAGTCCGCCGCAATTTAAGAACAACGATACGAAAACACAGAAAATAGCCATGCTCAATCTCTATGATCATGAAAAGACTTCGATGAAAGAGCTTACTGCATGGCTGGAATATCACGATCCTTCCCTGATTTCGCGTCCGGACCAGAAATTCGGCTACGCCGCGCTATGCCGCAACCCGGATTTCCGTCCGCCGCTGCCGGACCTTCCGCGCGAGAAGAAAATGGAGACGATCACCATTTTTGAAAAGTTTAAAAAGCTCTCTCCTGAAAACCAGCTCAAATATGATATGTGCGCCAGATTCGTCAACTACACCCCGACCCCGCTGCCGAAGGGGAAGAAAAATCTTGAAGTTCAGACCGCGGTTCAGGGCAAATATCCGGTTGCCATTTATGGCGGCGGCGCTGAACTGAAACCTTTCTTTGAAACTCCGCTGCCGGAAAATTTGCGTGAAGCGGCGGCAACCGCCAAACCGGCCAAAATTTCACTGGCATTTCAGGGCAACGGCCTGATGCCGAGGGCCGCTGTTGAAGAATCTTCCGGCAATCCCGATCTCGACAGCGCCGCAATTAAGGAGATTCTGTTCTCCGCGGATAAATTTTCGGCTGAACTGCTTAACCCTGGAGATTTTGTGACGATTACCGTATTATGGAATAAACCGGGGGTGAACAAATGATCGGACTTGACTTTGCCGATGGCCTTTTCATCTATCTGACCGTATGGCTGATAACTCTGGCAATATTGTGGGGCAGAGAGCTCTGGCGGCAGAAAGTCAACGACTGGAAAGTCAGCAGCAGCCAGCTTTTTACCTGCGATAAATGCCATTATGCTTTTCTGACCAAGGAAAACACTAATATCACCCGTTGTCCGCGCTGCAATTCAATGTGCCTTGTCCGGAAAAGACGCGGGTTGTAAGTATCTCCTGTATTCTGCTTTTTAAGTTTTGTTCAACTGCGGATTACAGGATTATAATGACGGTGATACTTCCGTCACCATTTCCTTCAGCATATATTCCGAAACTTCGATAATCTCCCCGTCACGGCTGAAAGCTCTTTCCATACGCTCAAAAATCTTACTTCCAGCCTGCTGTTTCAGACAGGTCAGATCGCCGACAATATGCATTTCACGCCGGCAGCGGGTATGGGCTACGTTAATCCGGTTGGGGTTGTCAATAAAACCGATGCCGTCGCCTTCATTGCTGCGGACATAGGAGATGATCACAATATCGCTTTCGCCGCCCTGGAAACTGTCCACCGTGGCGATCCTGGAAAACAGGAAACGCCGCCAGCGCTCCTCGGAAATCTCCTCTTCCGGCACCAGCGCCCGGACGTGTTCCAGCGAAAGGTTGTCCCGCAGAATGCCAACCTGTTTACGATATGGCACAATCATGGAAATCTCCTCGAGCGGACTCTTCTGCACCGCCCGGTAAAAGACATAGCAGCAGATAAACGCTTCCGCCGGATTGGCCAGCCCCGGTTTCTGACCTTCAATGAAAAGATGTTCGCGGCGCTTATTTAGAGGCAGACCGGAAGTCGTGTAAAATCGCAGGCTGGAAGGCGGATATTTCTGTTTGCGTTCATGATATGCCAGCTGGTAGTAATCCGCGCTTTCGCTGGCTTTAACCCCGGCATCATAGAACAGCGTGGACGAGAACCGCAGCAGGCGCGGATTCTGGCAGCGGTACGAACATTTGAGCATTATCACCGGCACGCCGCGCTGAAAAGCCAGCCACTCCATGGCGCTGCCGGATACCATGGAATGATATTTCAACGGCACCGCTTTGAACTCGTTTTTTAACATCTGATGAATTTTCGACGGCAGCGGAAACGGCGGAAGCTGCTGATGGTCGCCGAAGAGCACCACTCTTTTTCCCAGCCGGGCGCACAGCATGAATTCTTCCAGATTTGACATACCGGCTTCATCAAATATAATAACGTCATATTTGCCGTTCTGGTTCATGTCGTCAACCACGATCTCGTCCCGCAGCAACCCGACGTGGGTTCCCGCGTATATTCCGCCGATCTTCTGCTCGTTTCTGGCGGTTATAAAACGGTTGACGTTGCGGGCTTCGCCGATCCAGTTCTTTTCGGCCACATCCGGGGAAATGCTGTTGATATTTTTACCGAAACGCAGCACCGGCAGATCGCCGATGCGCCGGCAGATATTATCCACGGCGGTATTTGACGGTGCCGCCACCAGGATGCGCAGCCCCTGACGGCAAAGCTCCCTGACTACCTGTTCCAGCACAAAAGTTTTGCCGGTTCCGGGCGGCCCCTGAATCAGCACCACCGGATTTGACGAATTGACCGCGGCTGCCCAGGCCTGCTGCTGGGAAATATCCATTAATGACGGCGCACCTTCGGTACTGCCGGGCGTAAAATCGAACGGACTGAGCGCCAGAACATATTCCAGCGCGCCGAATTTATCTCTGGCGTCGCCGTTCCTGACGGTGTCCCACAGTTCATTAATAGCCGAAGAAAGATAGCTGTTAGGGCTCCGCTGAAGACGCGCGAAGAGACGGTCAATATATTTTTCAACTGTTGCGGCAAAGTCGCTGCGGAGGCGGCCGAAGATAATGCTTCCGTCAAAAATATCGACTTTGAAAGTGCCGAATACATCTTTTTCTCCGCGCAGGTAAACATTCAAAACATCGCCCTGGGCCAGCGGAATTTCCGGATCGGTATGCATTTTAAACGGCACGTCCAGTTCGCCGCGGTCGCCGATGATTTCAGCATCCATGAACGTCAGTATGAACTCCCTTTCATTTTCCGCGGCAAGCCGGCAGGCGGTATTCAAGAAGTTCAGTTCGCTGCTGATTTCCCAGAGGGTTTTCGACGGAATGGCGGCGGGGGCCGTTCGTCCGGAAAGCGCCGGTGAGTCGTGATTGTCTTCGGGTTCATGCTGGGTGGCGTAACTGCCGTCAAGCGGCAGGCTGAGTTGACGGCTGATCTCGTCAGTCGCCATGTCCGCGGAAGCTTTCTTGATCAGGCTCTTCATGAAAAACGCGGAAAGACGCTTCATGGTGGCGATGCCGCGCGAATTATATACCGCGCTGATTCCGTCAAGGGCTTCGATAAATTCTTTTTTCGTCAGGCTGAGCACATCGCGCGATGGATATGTACGGTTGGTGTAGGCGATAACGTCATAAATGATCTCCAGCCGTTCGCCGTGCGTCAGTTCGTCCGCATCCAGCATGACCAAATCATTTTCCTGGATATGAGGTTCGCCGTCGGAAAAAGTAAGCAGATATTTCTGCACCCATTCTTTTGTTTCCAGAATCAGGGCCGGACTGAAATTTTCCGCATCCCAGGTGAAATACCCGGTCTTCTCTCCATCATACTGCGGCAGGGTGAATGGGGTTCCGAGCAGTTCAAACTGGTCTCCGTCCAGCAGAAACGGAACCGGCGACTGAACGGTCTCCCACAGCTCGTAGAATTCCCGTTTCATGACCCGTTCCGGAGCCGTCTGCCAGAGACGCTTTCCTTCTTCAAAATAAGAATTAATTTTACTGATTTCTGAATTCAATATTCAAATCCGTTATTTTAATAGACAGGGAGGCAATTTTTTCATTCATAAATAGACATCCGCAACCTCAAAATTCAAGGCAGAAAAGCCAGGCGCATCCGTGAGAATACGCTTGTTGAATCGATATATTTCAATACTTCAACCGGCTACGATGTTGACCAGGCGGCCGGGAACACACACTACTTTGCGGACGGTCTTGCCGGCCAGCAGCTGTTGAACCTGTTCCGAACCGAGCGCGATTTTTTCCATATCTGCGATGGTCGCATCCGCGGGAATCATCAGCCGCACCCTGGGTTTGCCCATGAACTGGACGGCAATCTCGATTTCATCCGCCTTGATGAGCTCCGGATCGTATTTCGGCCAGGCAACGTAGGCGATAGTATCCTGATGCCCGAGTTCGCGCCACAGTTCCTCCCCGATATGCGGGGCGAACGGCGCCAGCAGCTTCACAAAAGTCTCGGCCGCCTCGCGGGGCAGCGCTTCCTGCCTGGAAAACTCGTTGACAAAAATCATCATCTGGCTGATTGCGGTGTTGAAGCCGAAAGTATCCAGATCGTCGGTAATTTTCTTGATCGTGTAATGCAGTACGCGCTGTTGTTCGCGGCTGCACGGCTCGTCAACAATTCTGCTCTCGGTAATCAGACGCCAGACGCGTTTCAGGAAGCGGTAAACCCCTTCCACGCCGTTGGTATTCCACGGTTTGGTGGCTTCGAGCGGGCCCATGAACATTTCATACAGCCGCATGCTGTCCGCGCCGTATTCGCTGATGACGTCATCCGGGTTGACGACGTTTTTCAGGGATTTTGACATTTTCGCGGGGAACTCAATCAGTTTTTCGCCGGACTGTTTATGCTTCGGGCCGTCAGCGGTGACTTCAACCTGGTCATTCGGCACCAGCGCGCCGCGCGAATCCTTGTAGGACAGTCCCAGGATCATGCCTTGATTGATCAGCTTGGTGAACGGCTCTTTCGTGGAAACACAGCCCAGGTCGTACAGCACTTTGTGCCAGAAACGGGAATAAAGCAGATGCAGCACCGCGTGTTCCGCGCCGCCGACATATAAATCAACCGGCATCCAGTATTTCTCTTTCGCTTTGTCAAACGCGGCCAGGGCGTTGTGCGGGTCAATGTAGCGCAGATAGTACCAGCAGGAACCCGCCCATTGCGGCATGGTGTTGGTTTCGCGGCGGCCTTTCATGCCGGTGACGGGGTCGGTATAGCTGATCCAGTCTTCGGCTTTGGCCAGCGGCGATTCGCCGTTGCCGGAAGGTTTGAAGTCGGCCAGCTCCGGCAGAGCCAGCGGCAGTTCGGATTCATCTACCAGACGGATTGAACCGTCTTCCATGTGAATGACCGGGAACGGTTCGCCCCAGTAGCGCTGGCGGCTGAACAGCCAGTCGCGCAGTTTGTAATTAACGGTGAAATTGCCGATGCCGCGGGCTTCCAGCCATTCGGTGGCGATGCGTTTGGAATCCTTGACTTCCATGCCGTTGATATCCAGACCTGCACTGTTGGCGGAGTTGATCATTCTGCCGTTGCCCGGCCAGCAGGCGCGTCCGGCATGAACGTCGTCAATATTTACTTTGGCCGCTTCGGCCTCTTTCGGGTCAGGCTCAATGATGCAGCGTACCGGGATGTTGAATTTCCGCGCGAACTCGAAGTCGCGGTCGTCGTGGGACGGCACCGCCATGATCGCGCCGGTGCCGTAACTGACCAGGACATAATCCGCGATCCAGATCGGAATCTGTTCGCCGTTGACCGGATTGAGCGCATACGCTCCGGTGAAAACCCCGGATTTTTCGGTATTAAGCTCCGTGCGGTCCATATCGCTTTTGAATGATGCTTCGGCGCGGTAGGCGTCAACTGCCGCTTTCTGTGCGGCAGTGGTGATCTTGTCAATCAGCGAATGCTCCGGCGACAGCACCATGTAAGTCGCGCCGAACAGCGTATCCGGACGGGTGGTATAAACAGTGATCACATCATCAGTGCCGGCTACCTTGAAATGCACATCCGCCCCGATGGATTTGCCGATCCAGTTGCGCTGCATTTCCTTGATGCCTTCCGACCAGTCCAGTTCGTCCAGATCCTGCAGCAGGCGTTCGGCATAAACTGTGATCTTCAGCATCCACTGTTTCATCGGCTTGCGGATGACCGGATGGTCACCGCGTTCGCTGCGGCCGTTGATGACTTCCTCATTGGCCAGTACAGTGCCCAGCGCCGGACACCAGTTCACCGCCACTTCGTCAATATAAGCCAGCCCCTTCTTGAAGAGCTGTAGAAATATCCATTGCGTCCATTTGAAATATTCCGGATCGGTGGTGTTGACTTCGCGGTCCCAGTCGTAACTGAATCCCAGCGCCTTGATCTGCTTCCGGAACATGTTGATGTTGCGTTCAGTGGTGATGCTCGGATGAGTTCCGGTCTCCACGGCGTACTGTTCGGCGGGCAGGCCGAACGCGTCCCAGCCCATCGGATGCAGGACGTTGAATCCGCGCATCCGTTTATAACGGCAGACAATGTCAGTGGCGGTGTAGCCTTCCGGATGCCCGACATGCAGGCCGGCCCCGCTGGGGTAAGGGAACATATCCAGCGCGTAATATTTCTGTTTATCAGAAAAATCATCCGCTTTGAATGTCTTATTCTGTTCCCAGTAATCCTGCCATTTTTTCTCTATGCCGGTAAAATCATATTCCCGTGTGCTCATCGCTAGTTCTCTCTGTAAAATTATCTGATTTAATTGTTTCTGTGTAAAAGATATACAATATACACAAAACATTCTCTTTTGCAATATTGTTCCTGATGAATCTGATTCCGGATCCCGCAATTGCTGGAGACAGTCCCGTGCAGAACCATTAAAGCCATATCTCGCACGAAGACACGGAGGCACTAAGAAATCCTTTTAGCCATTTTATAGCCACTCCGAGGATTTAGAGACCCGTTGAACAGAACCATTTAAAACTATGTCTCGCACAAAGACACGAAGGCGCAAAGAACAGCCAGTTTTAACATCTGTCCAGTTTTAACATCTGTGTCTATCTGTGTCATCTGTGGATCACTCCGAGGATTTAGAGAGCCGTTGAACGTAACGTTTTGTGTTTTTCTGCTTTCTCAAACTTTAGCACTTTAGAATTTTAGACCTTTAGAACTTCCACTAACCGTTCCGGTGTAGCGCTCTCGCTCTGCGAGAGATGTTCCGATCCCCCGTCCGGCACGGACGGCACTACAACGTACTCATTTTGGACACCGGTCTCCATCATTTTGGACACCCTTGTGCAGAACCGTCCCGTCATTACGAAACCGTTTCTCGCACGAAGACATCCCGCAGTCGCGGGACTAACCTGAGAGTTAGCAAGGC
>CAIMFA010000252.1 GCA_903840185.1 uncultured Lentisphaeria bacterium
GTACTTTCCTGCTCGTTGCCATGGCCGTGACCGGAGCGGCGCTGCTGCCGGCGGCGGCTGACGATGTTGACACCCCGAAACATTATGTATTTGCCCATTACATGACTTGTTTTTCCGCCTCGCCGGAGTTTTACCAGCGGGAAATATCACTGGCGCAGCGTTACGGCATTGACGGTTTTGCCCTTAACTGCGGCGAATGGAAAAAGCCGGATAAGAGCGGCAAGCTGGTCGATACCCGTTACGTCACCAATTCCGACCGGATTTTTCAGGCGGCCAAAGATCTTAATTCCGGCTTCAAACTGTTCATGTCGCCCGACTTCGCCTGTATTCCGATTGACGAATGGACCAAGTCCGGCGTTGACGACATGTATACCCGCTATTATAAGCACCCGAACCTTTTCCACTACCGTGACAAAGCTTTTTTTTCCGGTTATTCCGGCAGGCCTGAAAAGTATACGCCGATAGCTGAACAGTTGCGCCGTTCCGGCTACGATTTTCTGCTGGTACCCAATACTGGCCGCAACTATCACCCCATGGTCTGGAGCCTGGAAACTGTATTGAGCTACTTTCAGGGCGGTAACCAGCTTGACGGCGTATTCTACTTTGCCTGCGACGGCACCGTCAGCGACCTGATCAATACCAATGCAGCCGGGCGGCGCGGCACGTTGTTTGCCGATAAAATCTTTATGGCCGGCGCCGCTCCCGCCTACAATAGTCCGAATCTGCGCGATTTTCGCGGCATGGCCGGTTACTGCTCTATCTGGGAAGGGCTCATCCGCGATCAGGCCGATCTTGTCGAGATCGTCACCTGGAACGATTATCAGGAAGACTCCAATCTTATGCCATACCGCTGGAAAAGCGGCGACGGCAACGCCGCCTTATATAAGAACCATTACAACCGCGACGAGTCCTGTCTTGATGTCACCGCCTATTATCTCAACTGGTTTAAAAATGATGTGAAACCGGAAATAACCCAGGACAAACTTTACTTTTCTTACCGGACCAGGAACAAGAACACCAATCAGGTTTGGGACGAAAAAGAGAAGCGCTGGGTGGATGTCCGCTTCTGCGGTTTTCCGTATGACCAGCTTCATGACGACGTCATTGATGCTGTCAACGTCACCGCTTTTCTTACCGCTGATGCCGAATTGACCGTAACCATCGGCAAAACCGAAAAGACTTTTAAGCTGGAGAAAGGCATTTCCAGCTGCGAGTTTCCGCTTGAGTCCGGGGTGCCGCGGTTCCAGCTCAGGCGCGGCGGACAGGAATTGATCGATGTCTACGGGCGCAAAACAATTATTGACCAGCCGACGCAGGAAAACAGCATTAAGGGCGGTCATCTGGCTTACCGCACCTGGATTTCCGGCGCAGCCGCCGGATCGGTCGTGCAAACATTGAAACCTGAACACGATGTCCAAATCGGCGCGACTCCAAACGACCAGGTAGTATTTGCCACCGGAAAACTGGAGAATTCACCATACAATTTCCGGATTACCTACTGCAATCCGTCAGACCGGGAAACCCGTCTGACCCTGTACGCGGACGGCGCGCCCGGAGCCAATGGTGAACAGCCATACTATTTCCCGCTCTTCCTGCCGCCGACCGGCAAAGAGTTCCGGACAATTTCTTTTTTCTGGTCGCTGTGGGACAAGACCGTCAGCCTGACCATCCGCAACGATCAGACGACGAATCCGAACTTGAGCAAAAATGACTTCAACGATTATGGTACTGCCACTATCCGGCAGATCGATCTGATCAAGGTCAATATCTTCACGTCCAAGCCACAGGCCGCCGCCGGGCCTGAACTGGTTCTCATTCCGGAAGGTTCTTTCACCATGGGCGGCGATGCCGAACCCGATGAGAAGCCCGCGCATAAAGTTAATCTATCAGCTTTCGCGCTTGGCAAATACGAGGTCACCAACGCTGAATTCGAGCGCTTTATGCCCGAACATAAAAAGCGGCGCGACGGCTATTCCTGGCGTGATCGCGAACCGGTGATCTACGTCTCCTGGACCGATGCCGCCCGTTACTGCAACTGGCTGTCAAAACAGCATAATTTGACCCCGGTTTATGATGAAAAGAAGTGGACGCTCAATCTTCAGGCCGACGGTTTCCGTCTGCCGACTGAAGCGGAGTGGGAATATGCCGCCACCGGACGCGGCGAAAATCGGCTCTATCCCTGGGGTAATCAGCCGCCTGAACCTGCGCTGGGCAACTTCCAATTGGATAAGAGCCTATCCATATCACCGAAGCGGACAAGCTCAACCGAAGGCGGTGTAAGCATTGTCGGTGATTATCTTCAGGGTGCAAGCCGTGACGGTCTGATGGATATGGCCGGCAATGTAGCCGAATGGTGCAGCGATTATTATAATCCCTACACGAACGCCGGGCAGACCAATCCGTGCGATCAGCAAATGTCGCATCACCGCGTTATTCGCGGCGGCTCCTGGGGCTATTATAACTGGTCGCAGCGCTGCAAGGATCGGGAATTCAATAATCCCGGCTATCCCGGTTACATCTATCTCGGTTTACGCGTCGCTATCTCCGCTGAAGGCTACCGTAAACTGAATGGTAAATAATCGCATAATAACCGCTTTTATGAAGAAATAGCCATTATCTGGAATTGCAAAACTCCGGTTAAGGGATTACAATCTCTGAATCAATGGTTCCAAAATATTTGCTAAGGAATGGATACAAACATGAAAGCGTGGTTTAATGAAAGCCGTTTCGGCATGTTTATTCACTGGGGGGCGTATTCCGTTGCCGGACGAGGCGAATGGATAATGAACCGGGAGAGGATCGGCAAGGAGGAATATACACAGAAATACGTGGACAACTGGCATGCGGAGAAATACGAGCCGGCAGGCTGGGCGGCGCTCGCTAAGGAAAGCGGCATGGGCTACATGGTATTGACTACCCGCCACCATGACGGTTTCGCGCTGTGGGATTCGAAAGTCAACGCCTGGAATGCCGCCCGGCTTGGACCGAAGCGGGATTTAGTGGCGCAATATGTGGATGCGGTCAGGAAAGCCGGATTGAAAGTCGGTCTTTACTACTCGCCCGCGGCATGGTCTCACCCTGATTACCCCGGCGCGTTCTTCCGCGACTGGCCCGGTGAAAAAGACTGGCGCGACGAGGCTTCAAGACAGCGTTTTATCGAATATTACCGCAGCGAGATCAGGGAACTGATGACCGGATACGGCAGAATTGATTATTTGTGGTTTGACGGGTGCATCCCGGAAAACATCGATGGCGACGAAACTTTGAAGATGGTGAAGGAACTTCAGCCTGACATACTGGTCAACACCCGGCTGGGCAAGCCTTTCGACAACAAGTGCAGCGAACAGACTATACACCCGGCCGCGGCCGGGCAGGACTGGGAGGCATGCATGACATTAAACGGCAACTGGGGATATCATGCGGGCGACATGCGCTGGAAGAGCCCGGCGGATGTGATTGACATGCTGCTGACTTGTGCACAGAGCGCTGGCAATCTTCTCCTCAACATCGGGCCTGAAGCCGATGGAACCGTTCCGGAAAACTCCGTGAGAATATTGCGTGAAGCCGGAAACTGGATACGCCGCCACCGGGAATGTATTGCGAATTCGGAAAGACATCCTTTCTCCTGGAACTGTACAGCCAGGCCGATCACCGCCAAAGGAAATAATGTTTATTTACATTTTATTAACGATCCATGTGGAAGTTTCTGCTGGGCTGAGGTGAAGAATAAGGTGTTGTCAGCATCGCTGCTCAAAGATGGAGCGCCGGTCGAATTCCGTCAGGAAGACAATCGGCTTTTCCTTGAAAATATTCCGTCTCCGATGCCGGACAGTCCCGCATCAACAGTGGTCCTGAAGTTAGACGGCAAACCGGAGACTTTGACCAGGCAGACAACGTTCTGGATTCCTGAATGACGACCGTGAAATTTATTGCTGAAATATATATCAAAATGATCGAACTGTAAATTGGAGTTGTTGAGTTATGAAAGCATCAAAACTGGCCTGTGCTGTTTTTGCCTCCGGGCTTGCAATTGGAACTTTTGCCGCAACCCCGTCATTTGAGGATTTCGACCAGCGGGCGCGCAATGGCGAAAACTTGACTGTGGCGTTTTTCGGCGGTTCTCTGACCTGGGGGGCGCGCGCTTCCGATCCGCAGAAAACATCCTACCGCGCAATCATCGGACGCAAACTGGTGGAAGCCTATCCCAAAGCTCACTTCAAGTTTATCGATGCCGCCATCGGCGGCACCGGCTCGCAGCTT
The DNA here is from genome assembly GCA_903840185.1 of uncultured Lentisphaeria bacterium. Classification (GTDB taxonomy): domain Bacteria; phylum Verrucomicrobiota; class Lentisphaeria; order Victivallales; family Victivallaceae; genus CAIPAT01. The sequence continues at coordinate 4,261 of CAIMFA010000252.1, forward strand.
GGGGTGTTCCGGTTGCAGCGCGATGTTCTGGCATATAAACCTGACTTGGTATTTCTCGATTTTACGCTCAACGACGATGCCTATAAAACCACTCCCGATACTCTGGCCGCCTATGAGTCGCTGGTGCGCCGGATCATTGCGGAAGGCTGCCCGGTCATACAGATGTTCCTGGCCGCCAGATCCTTCGTCACAGACGGCACTACTGAAAAGATGAAGCGTTATCAGGCCAATATGGTAGTCGCCAAAGCCTATAACACCGGCACCGGCGATGCTATCTCCCTGATGCAGGAAAAATACAAAAATGGTCAGCTTGATCTCGACAAAGTCTGGCCGCCGGAATCGTTTGATACCTGTCATCCTTATGATCCGGGCTATGCGCTTTATGCAGAAGCCGGCTGGGATGCTTATCAGAAAGCCGTGGCTGACAAACTGATTTGCCGCGTTCCGGAAAAGATGCTGAACTCCGATGCCTATATGCATTGGGCCAGAGTCCGCATCTCGTCGCTGACCCCGCTGCCGCAGGGCTGGAAAACAACCTTCGCCAGCCGGGATGCCTGCGCTTTCGACTTTATGATGTCTCGCTGGCTTGAAGACGTGACCGCCGCCGCCAACTTTACCGCGCTTGACCGAGAAAAAACTAAACCGGCTCCGGCAGCGCTGCCTCTCAAATTGAAGTTCACCGGTTCCAGTGTGCTGCTGTTCGGCGAATCAACGCCACGCTCATGCAAATTCCGTGTCACTATTGACGACAAGGATAAGGATTTTAATGCCTGTCAGCTTGGTCAGTCCGGCATCGGCCGCATGTTGCAGGTGGTCGCTGAAGGCCTTGATCCGGTAAAAGAGCACACCATGGAAATCACGCCGCTTTTTGACAGCCCGGACAAACCGCAGGAATTGCGCTTAGAGAGCATCTGCATTGCCGGACCGGAAACAGCCACCATATCTAAATAGCTCATCTGCTGCGCCGCGGCATGGCTGCAAGGACTTTGTCGCGGTATTCGCGGGGCGTGGTTCCGGTGTATTTTTTGAAGACGGAGGCAAAATACTGACTGGATGAAAAACCCAGGTCAAACGCGATGGCGGTGATTGCGGTTTTGGGTACTGTCAGCCGCCTTCTGGCTTCTTCAACTTTAATGCGCTGGAAGAAATCCGCCGGCGTCAGCCCTGTTTCGTATTTAAACCGCTTGATGAATCCGGTAATGCTGAGCCCGAGTTTTTCCGCAATGCCGGTCATGTTCAAATCGCGTCCGAGGCTGCCCCGCATGATCTTTTCCGCCTTGCCAGCGATCCGGGTATCCGGACGTTCCGTGCCGGTTGAACTGCGGAATACCTCGGCGGAGTCAATGATCATCCGGCAGAGACTGTTGCGCAAAGATGCGTTCCGCAGGCTGTCCGGTTGTGCCAGGCTGCCTAACTGCTCAATCAGTCTTTCCGCGTGGAATGCATAATGAGCAGGGGCGCTCCGGACACAATTGCCGGCGCTTTTGAAAACCCTCTTCAGCTCCGTGATGTCCGCGGCTGAGAACGGCGTATTGAGCAGGCAGTCCGCGGCATCCAGGTCGAGCACAAACCAGAACAGCCAGCACGGACTGATAATATTGCCCTGGCCGTGATGCGGAACATCCGGTTGAACCGCCGCCAGCGTTCCGCCGGACAGAAATAGTTCGGTACCGTCTTCGAGCAGCCAGCAGGCGTCGCCTTTCATAACATAAGTAATCTCCACCCCCTGCGGATGAGTGTGAGGCGGAAGGCGTACAGTGTGCAGATAATTGTGAAAGCCGCCGGAATATATCACCGGCAGACCGATGTCCACTCCGTTGAACCCGTAATGCAGATTCGCCATTTGTATAAAATCCTGCGGTTAATTATTATGAACGCATTATACATAAATATAGTGTATTTTATAATATATTTCCAGTTAGGAACTGTTCAAAAATAAAGTTTACAAGTTTTGTGAAATATCCCGTGATGATTTTGTGAATTGCCGGAGAGGCGCATACCTGAAGGTATATAACGAATCGGCAAACACAAAGGCATCCGGGAGAAGCGCAAAGATGTAAAGGTTATTTTTGAACGGCTCCTTAATAATAATTTTTTGAAGGGATTTAATATTATGATGACCGCGAAAGAAAATGCAATCAGGACTATCAAGTTTCAGGATCCGGAAAGAGTGGCGCGTGCCCTTCCGGCGCCTTACGGCAGTGATTTTACCTGGCTTTCCATGCAACCAAATGTTGACGCACGTCCCAACTCTAAGAACGGCAACAGCGTGGATGAATGGGGTGCAATCTGGGAAAATATCGGGGTATGCAATCTTGGCGAAGTCAAGGAGTATCCGCTCAAAGACTGGGCGGATTTCGGCAGACTGAATATCCCTGACGTTGAGGCGGAGTCCCGCTGGGCGTCACTGCCGGAGCAGCTCGCCAAGGTGGATAAAAATAGGTTTCTGCTGGCTGGCGGCGTTTCGCTATATGAACGGATTCATTTTATCCGCGGCCTGGAAAATACCTGGACTGATATCTATCTGGAGCCGGAAAACCTGCAAAAGCTGATTGACATCCTGGTGGAAATGAATCTGAAAGCGATCAAACGTTATGCCGCCGTCGGGGCCGACGGCTATATGTTCTGCGACGACTGGGGGCTTCAGAACAAGCTGATGATTTCGCCGGAGAAATGGCGCGAATTCTGGAAACTGGCCTATGCCAAAGTCTATAAAGCCGCCCATGACGCCGGGATGCTGACTTTTCTGCACAGTTGCGGCTATATTCTGGAGATACTGGACGATCTGATCGACGCCGGGCTGGATGTTGCCCAACTGGACCAGCAGTTGAATATGGGACTGGATAAATTAGGCGCATATAAGGGCAGAATAACGTTCTGGTGTCCGGTGGATATTCAGGCGGTGATGCCGCACGGTTCAATGGATGAAATCAGACGTTACTGTCATGAGATGTTTGAGAAGCTGGCCACGCCGCACGGCGGGTTTATCGCGCAATGGTACGGTGACCCGAAAGGCGCCGGACATTCCCAGGAGGCGATTGACGCCATGTGCAAAGAGTTTCTGACCCTGGACTACCGCACGCTGTGACACTGGTGACTGGCGACTGGCCTGTATCGCATAGGCCCCATAGGGCTCATGACTTGTGACTCTCAGGCCAGTTCCAGCCGGTGCGGCACAAATACTTTTACCGGCTGTTCGCCGAAGCATTGCAGCGCCTTGATGATTTCTCTGCCCATGCCGGCATAGTCCTGGATCGCGGAAACGGTTTTGACGCCGGTGGTCATCAGCGAATGCGCATTGTCAAAGTCGGAGTAAAACAGGTCTTTATTAAAAACCAGTCCTTTTTCAGCGGCCATCTTAATCACCGCACCGGTGAAACTGAGCACGGGCGAGGTAAGAACAATCTTTTTATTCTTCTCGAACTGGATTTTCAGCAGAACATTCAATATGTCATTGTATTCACAGCCGGGAACGTCGCAGATGCGGTAGAACAGCCCTTTGCCGGCACAGGCGTCAACAAACCCTTCGCGCCGTTCCTGGACTACGAAATCCCTTCTTTCCGGGTACAGGAAGAATATCTGGCAGTCGGAACCGGCCTGCGCGATATTGTATTCCGTCAGCTCGCGCACCGCCTGGCGGTGATTGGTCGAAACAAAGTTCAATTCATCCATATAGCGGTTGACCAGCAATACCCGGTCTTTGTATTCAGGCAGGCGGTTAAGCAGCGCGACGTCCGGCTGAATCACCACCACGCAGTCGTAATTCTCGATCATGGCTAAATTCTGGTGCAGCTTCTGCTCTTCAATGAAGTCGAAATTGTAGTCATGATCCTGTGCCAGCAGGATGTTCCACATGGCGCTGCCTTCATAGTCCAGCGGACTGTAATCCACCACCGGAATCGACCCGCTTGATACGATCGCGGTTTTCAGCCGTATTTTCTTGCCGGTGACAACTGTGCCACCGCGCTTGGAGGTCGCCAGTATCCCGGTGCTGACCAGTTCCTTGAGCGCCTGATTGATAGTAGTACGGGTGACCGAATACTGCTTGATCAGCTCCTCGCGAGTCGGAATCCGGTCGCCGGGCTGGTACATTCCGGAACGGATGTTCGCCAGAATATCATTTTTCACCTTGCTGTATTTCGGTACATGCGCCATAATACTTCTTTCATTTTTTAACTGCTATAAACATAGCTCCGGTAACATCCCGGATGACATTTCATATACAATTACACAAATTTTTGCAAAGGTCAAATAAAAACCGGTTCATTTTGATGCTTTTATCAGATTTTACGGTTTATATATGCTTGTCAGCCCAATCCAGAACCATTTTACCACAGAGAAATACGCTTCACCATGAAGTTCATGAAGTTAATGAAGAAGGACATAGCAGTCAGCGGATAGCTTCGTCCGGCGCAGTTATCCGCTGACTGCTGGTTTTCATTTTGTGCCCTTTTGAGTGTTTTGTGGACAACAATGTTTTCCATTTTCCACTTTCAATTGATTTTCTATAATATAGGTAAAAAGTCAATTATGGATTGTGCTAGTGCTTATGAATAAAGACATTAATGTGTATTTTGCCGGAAATTCATCTTAACCCATGATATCATGAGAGACTTGAAGGTTTTAAGGAGATGTCAAGAAAAAAACTTGACAAGTCTCGCGAAATATCCCGAAGAGATTTTGTGAATTGCCGGTAAGGCGCATACCTGAAGGTA
>CAIMFA010000253.1 GCA_903840185.1 uncultured Lentisphaeria bacterium
CATCGTAATGCGGCTGCCCGTCGCAGCGGAGAACCCAGGCGTATCTTGCACCTGCGGCGTTATAGCGCTCTTTAGCGAGTTTCCTGGCGTTAGGATACACCATTTTCCAGAAATTTATGATTTTCTCTGCCGCGTCAATACGGCTGGCGGCCAGCATCGCTCTATGAATATACCAGATATCCCAGTAAGTTCCCATTCCATGACCGTTGGGGACCGCCAGCGCGGAAACCGTGGAGCCGTTCGGATGAAGAGACGCCCCGCAGACATAGACGGAGACGTCGAAGAGCCTGCTCAGTGCATCGTCATCGCATCTGAAAGAGGCGGCATTGTCTTTTCCGGACGCGTCAAGATATGAGCGGAAAGAGTCCGGCAAAGACTGCCGCATATATTTCGCATTGATCCTGTTCGCAAGCTCTTCGTAGTCGGGCCCGTCAAGACTGTCCAGCACCGTTGTTATCCGTGCAAAAACCGTTCCGGCTTTCAGACCTTTTAGTTTAATGCTTATGAGAGCGGAATCTCCGGCATTGCGTTCGATCTCCGGCGTTCCCGCGATGATTTTCACCTTGCTTATTCCGACACCGCGAAAGGCGCAGTCTCCGTTCCGGCCGGAATAGGCGAAATGCGGGCTGCCGTCGCCGGATGCGAGAATTTCTATCGAATTTTTCACACCGCCGAATGCGTCAAGCGGCTTGCCGGTGTATGATCTGCCGGGAAATAATATATTCAAAGCGAAGACCGCGTCTTCCGCCCCGCATTCCGTGATTTCAAATATCTCGAAAAATGTGTGGTCGCCGGTGAGGAATGAAGTAATTCGCATTTCAAGCTGATACATGGACACCCTTGAATACAATATTCTTCCGCGCGGATCGAAATGCTGGGAAAAATCACCGATTTCGACGGGGCCTTTGGGCGTGATAAGGCTGTATGATAATTTTGCAATGCCCCACGGATCGCCATTATTAGGACGGCCTTTCCTGTACCAGTAAGACATATACCCTTTGATATGGTCCTTGAATACCATGGAGCCGGAAAAATCGAGCTGGCAGAAGTCAACGCCATTGCTCATAACCAAAGGCGCATAGTAACCTTTCCTGATGAATTCAGGTTTTTGCAGGGACCATTGTGTGCCGAAAAATTCGCTATTCATCATTGGACTCATATCTATGAAGGCAATCTTATGCAATTGTCTTTGTTGTTCTTATTGTCATAAAAGCCAGACTGCCGCGGTTCCGCCCATTATATTGTCTTTAATATCCTGCGGCAAGCCGGTGCGCCTCAGCAGCATTTCGTAATATTGCTGCGCCTCCGTAAGGGTGTGGGGACTGGTGAAATAAGCGCCGGATCCCAGCAGGAGTTTTTTGAAGCCGGAAAAAGTGCAGTCTACTTCCGCGATGCAACTGCCCAGCAGCGATGCCAGTTCGGCCGGCTGAATCGCCATCCAGCTGCCGTTTCCGGCCAGGTCGGCATAAACATTGGGGTGCAGCTTGAGCAGTTCAGCGGCTTCCAACCGGAAAAATGTTGTCCCGAGATGCGCCATGATTATTTTCAACGACGGGAAAGAACGGGCGATTCTGTCCAGGTTAAGCGGGTTCATATTTTTAAGCACGGGGCGGCGGGTAACGGCGTCCTGCTTATTCGGCCGGTAGGCTCCGGTGTGGAAAAGCACCGGCAGTTTGTATTTTTCCGCTTTTTCGTAAACCGGCATGTATAAATCATGGTCATAGGGATAATACGGAGTTATGCATTTTAACCCTTTGAACCCCTGTTCCACAAATTTGTCGATCATACCGGCGTCAACCTTGTCCCACAGATTGACGAAAGCGAAAGGAATCAAGGTTTCCGGATATTGACGGGCAGCCTGCAACGCTGCGTCATTTTCCGGGTATTTGTGATCGGAACGCGGACCGGCAGTACAAATGCAGGCTCTGGTTTCAGTTTTAATGCACGTTTCCACAAAGTTCCTGAGCTGTTCAGGATCAGTGCTGTCTATATGGGTGTGTACGTCAATTTTCATATTCGAATCCTTTTGTTGATCCCGCCGTTGCTGGCGGAAGTATTGGGTAAATTCGTTACCGGAAAATCAGTTTGCCGAAACGTTCCGGTCTGCCGAAGCCGCCGAAAGTAGGATTCCAGCAGATATATTCGGCCGGTTTTACCGTGTTGCGCACACGGCAGATATTGAACCCCCAGATTGCGCCCGGACGGGGGATGCCGCTGGAAAGCGTACTGAACGGCACCCGCATTTCCAGAATCCAGGCGTTGACCTTTTTTGTAACTGTCGTCTGCACCCTGGACTGCCATGTTTTCAAGTCAACTTTACCGTTGATTGATTCCACGTCCGTAACCGTGCCGAGAGAGTTAACGAGAATCTGTTTGAAATCCTTTTGCTTGTTAGCAGTATCGAAGAAGAATTCCAGTTCGTTTTCAGTCCATACCGGGCCGCCGTAAGTACGGCAGGTGTCTTTGATTTCAGACATCGCCGGCTCCTCGCAACGGACTTTGAAATAAATGAAATCTTTGTCGTAGCATACCCTGGCCGTTGCCGCGACATTGTACTGAACTCCGTCATCTTTGTTCAAATTCAACTTGATTTCCGGGATATTGCTCCAGATTGCGTCATCCGGCATGCCGTTTGCCGGGACGTCCTTGTTTTTCAAGTAAACGGCGTTTGCAGTTTTAGTGCCGCCATTCAGTTCGCTCAGGATCGCCAGATAGACTTTCGGCGAGAGCGGCAGATAGCTGGATATTTCCACATATTCCACAAAATTCGGTTTCAGCCATTCCTCTTTTTTCAATCTATCCAGATAGGACTGGCGTTTTTGAGACAGTTCCAGCGCTTTCAGCACTTCGTTTTTGTCTTTTACCGGCGCCTTGATGACTTTCCGGGAGAGTTTATACAGTTCGACGGTATCGCGGCAGTATTCGAGATTGTCTATGAGCATCTGCAACCGGTACTGCTGGTTTTTGTCCATCGGCATTGCCGCCGCCTGCTTCAGCAGCGGCATACACTTTTCGTACAGCCCGTCATAGACGGAGCTAAGCATATCCGGATAACGTTTGGCAGTGCCCATCGCTTCATCCAGTCCGATCTTGTCGGAGAATTTTGCGACGGACTGTTCCAGCGTGTCGAAATACTGCCTCACCAGCGGTGACGCTTTTTCGCCGTAGCATTTGTTCAAGGCGTCCGCATAAATGGCGTCAATGTCGCCGGATGGATTCCAGGCCATTTTCAGGTAAAGATAATCGTTAAGCGCACTGGAGTTGAATATTTCCTGGCAATTCATATTGAATCCGGTTACCCCGGCCTGGGCCAGATCGGCATAGATTTTCTTGATTACGCCTTCGTGCATACAAGGCATTGCCATATTGCCGTTGCCTTCCGGGTGGGCGTAAAAATATAAGCTGCCGGTCATTTTCTTCCACGGGATCAGCATATCGTTCAGATACATTTTCGACAGTTTGTCCGAGTAGTAGAGGGCGCCGATGTCGTTCAGCACATGCATTACTTTAACGTGCTGGTCAAGCGCTGTTTTCCTGGGAGGCAGCATATAGTAGGAGTAGGCGTAGACTCCGAAAGTCTGTTCCGGGCAAACGCGGTTGACGCGCCGGGCGACTTCATTGCAGTACGTCACAAGGCGGTCTGTAAGCACAGGTTTGCCGTCCGGCTGTTTTTCCACATCCACCGCCCGGCAGTTCCTGCACTCGCAAAAATCGCCGCCGTCATTGGGGGTGAGCGTGAACATGACTCCCCGCGTGCCGGGGACAGTTGCGGTTTTGATAATTATTTCCGCGAATTTATCCAGCGCCCCGGGATTGGATGTGCACATTTGCAGCCCGCATTCGCCGCGATATGCCACCCGCCTGCCGTCAACTTCGGCAAACCAGTCAGGATGGGCTTTGAAGTAATCCTCGCCGCGGAAATTTACCAGCCAGGAATGTGAGCCGAGCCAAACCACGCTCCAGCCGTTTTTGTTGCGGCGTTTCCAGGCTTTGACTTCCGTCCTCCGCGCCGGGCTCATGCTGTCCCAGGTCACATAATCTAACCGGCGATATTCCATTTTGGGATAGTCGCTGATATTGATATCGTTCAGGGAAAGGTCTTTGCGCTGTGGAACATATTCGCCTTTGTCCCCGGGAAAGAACCAGCGGATGTCGAGGTATTTTTCCAGAAAGGTATCAACGCCGTTCCAGGTTCCGGCTTGCGGCGCTGACTGCCAGTGGTCGGAATTGGCGTCGCCGTCAGTGTCTTTCCCGGCAATGTAAAGGTTATCGCCGGCGGTTTTGATGACGAATCCTTCCGGCTTCAATTCCGCAACGTTGATTCCGGCTTTCCGGGCGGCCTCGCAGTCGCCGACCACGATATTCTTCCCGCCGGAAACGGTTCCGCTTTTTTCAATCGGCAGAACGGCGCCGGTGGTTTTTTTCAGGTAAAGCTGCAAATCTTCCGCCGCCCGCAAGGTTACCGGCAGCGGTTGCGGTGCGACAATGATGCGCCAGTCGCTTCTGCCGTCTTTGACAATATCCAGCGCGGAGTGCCCGTTTACGGCAAGAAACAACCCCGCCATTACCATCAATATTCTGACCATTTAATTCACCTTATTTTAAATTGATTATTTAAGCATTGCGGAAAGCGGTTGTGAAGACTTGTAAATTGCCATGATTTCAGCTTCGGTCAATGGCCGGTTGAAGATGGCAAAATCATCCATAATACCGTTCAGATAGCCGCCGTTGGAATAGCCGGCCGTAATTGAAGTTGGAACCTTGCATGAACTGAACGGCTGCTCTCTGCGGATTCTCAGTTTGTCGCCGTCCACGTACAGCGCAAGCTGCATTTTGCCGTCTTTCAATTCCCAGTTGACGACCCACAAATGCCATGGTTCCGTGCCCAGTTTCAAGGTACCCATGTTTTCACTGGCGGCGACCACCCGGTTTTCAGAATCCAGAGTATAGGCGTTCAAGGTACCGGTCCGGGCGTCGGACGATTTCGGCTTGGGAAAACCGTTGACTTCAATAATAGTGGTTGCCCCCCATTTTCTGACTTTGGGCGCCGCATTGGCAACTCCGAAAAACGCGCAAATTGTGTCGCCGGCGACATCCGGATTCAGCCAGGGGACATTGATCCAGCAGCTGAAAGCGCCTTTTCCCGGGGAAAAATATTTGCCGTTGACCGGAATCTCAATAATGTCGCAGCCGCGCATTTTACCGGGCGGGGCGTAGTTGTTGAAAAAGCCGAGCCCCTTATCCAGCTGGACGTTGTCGATCAAGACTTCGCCATTTACCGAAATAGTCACCGTACCGGAATCGGCTTCCGCCGTCAACGGCAGCATGATCCGCTCAAAATCATTTCCCAGCTTGCGGTTCTTGAGCAGGGTATCCTGTTTGCCGCCGCTTTCCCAGGTGACGGAGAGGGTGGCTTCAGTTGCGTAAGCAGGTTTTTTCGCAAAGAATGAAAAAGCATTGGGAACGCCTGCTTTCAGTCCGGTCAGCGGGGCGGAAATATCTCCGCCGCTGATTTTCAGACAGGGACTATCGCCGATACCGCCGGACGGCTGCCAGGCCGCATTGTCACGAAAAATCCATGCATCCGATTCCTTCAGGGAAAAATCCCCGTTGCACATTTCGTTCAAGGTACGGCGTTCAATCCGGAACGCTTTGCCGTATTTGCCTTGCTCCTCAACCTGGATCGAAGACGGAATCTTTACTCCCGGATTATTGCTTTTCAACGACTCGCACGGCTCGTACAGCAATACATCTTTCTTCTGTAAATTGACATCTTCCGCCACAGCCGCTCCGGCAAGCGCGGTCAACAGCATCATACCATATAGTTTCATCTTCAATCCTGTTTTTAAACAATTCATAAAACTGATGGATGATTTTTTTATCAGCGCAAGGCGGACGAATCAGCGCCTAGTTTCCAGTATACTCCGCCTATAACGCTGCCTCTGCCTGCCAGCGCACCATACAGCGAATTGCCGACATGTCCGTCAAAATGAAGCTGATTAGGGTACTTGTTATGCCATGATATTAAAATATTAGGGCCGTCTGACATTCCCCATCCGTTTAAACCATATATTCTTTCGCTGGGCATTAGCGAATCAGTAGTAAGTATCCGGTCCCCGCCGTCAGATTCCAGAAAATAAATCAACACGGAAGGTTTTAAGACCATATTGGATTTAACCCCCTTATTGGCGAAAAGCGTTTCGTCAAATGCACAATTCATGCCGTAGCCAACACCCCAGAAACCGCCAAGATTGCCGCAATTCTTGCGAATGGTATGGCTGGGACAAAGATAAACCGTTCGCTTATATGGAAATTTTGCGTTAGCTTCAGTCCAGGTTCTGCCCAGCCCGAGATAGATGCCAAGAGCGTTGACCCATGAAAAATAGTCATTAGTGTTGGAGTGGGCAGAAGTTGAATAGTCTCCATTGTCATTGCCATACTGCATCGCCGCCATTCCGACCTGTTTCAGATTGCTCTTGCACTGTCCGCCTTTGGCGGTTTCTCTGGCTTTAGTCAGCGCCGGAAGCAGCATGGCTGCGAGGATGGCGATGATCGCCACCACAACCAGGAGTTCGATGAGTGTGAAAACTGTTTCAGATGCTTTTCTCGTGTTCCGCTGTTTCATTTTTTTGCTCCTTTATATTTTTGTGACTGTTAGTTAAGTTGTTGTTATGTTATTACGGATTATTATTCTCTGATGTGAACTATCGTCGGGATCACGGCTTCAAACGGAAGGCTTTCTTTCAGTGATTCTGTAACGATAGTTTCGGTTATTTTTGCGATGTTGTGCTCCACCGATGAGATTGGATGCGGATAGTTTTTGACGGCTGAAGTTTCATTGAACCCCGCCAGCAGGATGTCCTTGCCGATGGTAAAACCTCTTTCGCACAACAGTTTAGCTCCGCCGATAGCAAAAAAGTCGGACAAATAGAAGATAGCTTGAATTCCGGGATCTGCTTTAAGCAGCACGGCAGTTTTTTCATAGCCTGCTTTAACAAATAAATCCAGCGGCTGCGGTGCCGCAATGTCCACATTATCCATTTGAACTACATATCGCCGTTCCAAAGCTTTTAAGGCAATGTCAGGAAATACCTTCATCAGGCCGCAAACGCGGCTGTTAGTTGCCAGGCTGTCACCAAGGCAGGAATTAATCAGCAGCCGGAAATTGCTTTTGCCGCGTGCCAGGAAAAATCTGATAATCGATGCCGCCCCTGACGGAGAATCGCTGTCCACGCTTCGGTTGAGGAAAGCCGGAGGCCCGTAAACAATATAATTTCTGTTGCTGTTTTCAATCAATTCCTTGATCTGGTCCCGGCCGACCGGCTGTCCGAGAAATACGAAATGGAGCACACCGCGCGAAATCAGTTCCAGTACTTTGGAATAATTGGTATTCGCATCGCCGGTGATGGCGGCAAAATAACAGGCATAGCCTTTCTGGTCGAATTGCGACATTAATGCGATAATCAGGTCTTTCATGTACTCTTCCGATTTCTGCCATTCCATGCTGATCAGCAGCGCCACCGTCTTGGTCTTTTCACCGCGCAGCAGCAGCCCGCTGAAATGAGGCGTGTATTTCAGTTCTTTGGCAATGTGCAGAATTTTTTCTCTCGTGGCAGGAGAAACCCGGCAGTTAGTCTTGTTGTTCAATACTGCCGATACCGCAGGATTTGACACATTTGCAATCCTTGCTATATCTTTTATAGTCGTTGTCATAAGAGAACATCCATTATTTAGATTTAACGTCCAATCAGTAAAAGAGAAAATTTTCCAATCAATTGATTTAACGTCTAATCATAATTATAATTCGGACTCTTAAAAAAAGCAATAACCAAAGATAAAAAAAATGGATTTTTTATGAGATTCAACCATATTTTAAGTAAGGAACCTGAAAACAGCATTGACATTGCCGCCGCTTAAAGTTATGTTTAGCGCTCTCAATATTAATTAACTGCATTAATTGCTTTCAGGAGGACATATGCGGCGGTTTAGTAGAAATCGTTTTATTGGAATGCTGGTTGGATGGCTGTTGCTGGCAGCTGTGATCACTAAGGCCGGTGCCGGGCCGGCGCAAACTGCACCACCGGCTAAATTGCGTGTGGATTTTGCGACAGCGCCGGTCACGATTACGAAAATTGCCGGCGGGCTGGCTATGCTGAGCGGACCCGGTGGAAACATCGGAGTATTTTACGGCCCGGAAGGCGTATTGCTGATAGATACCGGCGTCCCCGGGCGTGACGCCGATATTCAGCGTGCAATTGCTCATCTTGCCGGCGACAAGGCAAGTATCCGGTTTGTGCTGGATACCCATTTTCATGCCGACCATTCCGGCAATAATGCCGCATTTGCTAAAGCCGGGGCTGTTGTCATTGCGCATGAGAATGTTCGCAAAAGGCTTTCCACAGAACAATTCAGTGATTTCCTGCAACGCAAATCGCCTGCCTGGCCTGCCGCCGCATGGCCGGTTTTAACGCTCGGCGATTCCGGCGCGATCTGGCTCAATGGCAAAAGCGCGGTTTTGAAGTACATGCCTCCGCCTGCGCATAGTGACGGCGATGTCTTTGTGCTGTTTCCTGAACTAAATGTCCTGCAAACCGGGGACCTGTTTTTCAACGGCATTTTTCCGTATATTGACTATTCGTCCGGCGGTTCGCTGGACGGCATGATCGCCGCCCAGAAGAAACTGCTGGCGCTCACTGATGATAACACGAAGATTATTCCCGGACACGGCCCGCTGGCGACCAGAAAGGATCTGGAAAAATCAATTCAGATGCTGGAAACCGTCCGTGACCGCATCAAACCGCTGGTGGATGCCGGAAAGACGCTTGAAGAAGTGCAGCAGGCCAGGCCACTTGTCGACCTGAGTGCCTGGGAGAATTTCCTCGATACCGCAGCGTTTACCGAGCTGGTGTATCGCAGCTATCTGCCGCACAACAAATAAAACGTTTTATTGGACTTTCTCCATAGTTGCATAGGCTTTAAGCGCGGTTCCATACAGTGTTGCTTTCGACGGATCCGGTGCGGCTGTTCCGGTGGCGGCAGTGAATTTATCGTACATTGCGCTGAACGGAATTTTTCCTGCCGCATTGGCGGCGCGGAGCGCGGCGCCGAGACCGGCGGAGTCAGGAACGGCTATTGTTTCGATTTCCGCCTGGAACACGTCGGCCAGTATCTGCCGGAATGAACTGCATTCCGATGCGCCGCCGGTAATGCGGATGCGTTTGAAATCCTCGCCGATCCAGCGGGAATGCAGTTTCATGGTCAACGCCTGGGATTCCAGTATCGCCCTGATTCTTACGGAATTATCGCTGCGTCCGGAACAAAATTCCTCAGAACCGTGATATTTTACGCCCGGATTCAAAACCAGCGGGGTGCTTTCAGCGGAGAAATACGGCAGCATCAGATTGCCGTGATTGCCGGAGGGCGCAAGCTCCGCCAGATGATCAAAGTCATGCCACGAAACATTGCATTCCGCCTTGATCTTCTCTCTTGCCGGCGAACCGTTGGTAAAGCAGATCAGGCTCATGAAGCCGCCGGCGGGATTGCCGAAAACGTGGCCGCATCCTGCCGGGTCGGTTTTGAAATCGCGCATTGCTGCGAAAAACGTATCGCTGGTGCCCAGGCTGATTACCGCCACGCCGGGTTCAGTTGCGCCGACTCCGGCCAGGCTGGACGGATTATCGCCAGACCAGACGGCAACCGGAGTCCCGGCTTTGAGACCGTATCTGGCAAAGTACGGACTTAATCCGCCTGCAATAGTATTTGAACGGACAACCGGCGGCAGTTTGTTCAACAGGCCGGGTGCGGTGAATGCCGCGATTTCATGATCCCATTCAAGGGTTTTCAGATTGAGCAGATTCATGCCCGCGCCATCGCCGAAATCAACCGGCGCACTTTTGCCGCAAAGGATTGAGGCCATGAACGAACTGACCAAATGAATGTGTGCTGTCTGGTTGTAATTTTCCGGTTCATCTTTGGCAAATTTGCGGATCTGCGGCCCGGTGAAACGTTCAATCGCCGGCGAGCCGGTATCCTGCTGCATCCGGGGGCCGAATTGCCGCTGCAATTCGGCGCATTCCGGATTGGTCGCCCTGTCCATCCAGATTGGAGAGGCCTTGCGTGAGAGCGCCGGCGCCAGTTGTTCCGCCAGATTCTCTGATGTGGAAAGAGACGCGAGTATTTTTTCAAAATTACCGTTCAGATAAACCGAACCATGCTGCTGCCCGGAACCGCTGATGCCTTTGATTTCCGCCAGCGGCGCATGCTGTTTTTGCAGCCGGGTGAACAGCAGATCGAGCGCCGCAACCCACATCAGCGGATCGGCATGTTTGACCAGCGGATCGGAATTTTCCAGAAAACCGTTCGGACAGTTATATTCCGGCAGGTCTTTGCCGAAATTAACATTTTCCGAACAGATAATTTTGCCGGCTCCGGTGTCAATGATCTCCGCTTTTAAACTTTGCGTACTGCTGTCCAGTCCCAGATAAATGCTCATTGGAATTCCTGTTTTCTGTTAGTTTACTTTCCTGTTTCTATTCAAATTCCGGCACGGTTACTCCGTCGCCGTCGCGCATCGCCGACATGTGCGCGCAGATACCGGCGGCAGTCCAGTCCGCTGCCCGAACCGCGTTGATCCACGGCTGACGGTGCTCAATAATACTGCGGACAAATTCATGTACCATGTGCGGATGAGAGCCGTGATGTCCGCCGCCGGTCTTGAATGACAACTGCGGATTGGTGTCATCATAAATGCCAGGTTCGGTGAAACGCCCGATCTCCTTCGGCAGCAGATCAGCGTAATCCGGCACTGATATTCCCTCGATTACAGTCGGGCGCCCGCGGCTTGCCGGATTGGCTGAACCAAGTTTATGCAGACGCGGTTCACTGTCAAAATTCCATTCCATCGTGCATTTTTCCCCATAGATGGAAAAACCTTCGGTATAAGCCCGGGCTGTTTCAAATAATGTCCTGGTAACCTCCAAAGCAGCAGGATGGTTGTGCAGACGGAAAATGGCGGTTTCCGCCGGATATGGATTATTGTACTGTTTGTGCAGTTCCTCGCGCATTGTGCCGGACCCGAAACAATGCACTTTTTCCGCCCTGGTTCCGGTGATGGCCAGCAGCGGCGAGATCGCATGAGTGGCATAAAACATCGGCGGCAGCCCGTTCCAGTACACTGGCCAGTTTTCCATATCCTGATAATGAGAACCGCGCAGAAGTTGAATTTTGCCGAATTCCCCGCGAAGGTGCATATTATTGAAATGAATGAACTGCCTGGTATAGACATTAGTTTCCATCATCATGTAATTCTTCCCGGACTCCTTTGCCGCTTTTACCAGCGCGAAAAGATCTTCAAGACTGGTGGCGGCCGGAACGGTGCAGGCGCAATGCTTGCCAGCCTGCAGCACCCTGACTGACTGTTCAGCATGAAGTGGAATCGGCGTGACCAGATGAACCGCGTCAATCGACGGATCGGCGATTACCTCATCCAGCGAACCAGCACGGCGTGCAACTTCAAACATATCGCCTGTTTCATTCAGTTTCTGCTTGTCCGTATCAACAATAGTCAAATCACACACGTCCGGATGTTTCATATATATCGGTACGAATGCCCCGCCAAACCTCATTCCTGCTAAAGCTACAGACAGCTTGCCGTTTTTCATAATAATCCTCTTCTATGATTATGCTTATAAATATACTGGCAGACTACTATTTCAGACAATATACTGGTTGATGATATTTTCAAGCATTTCCTGGCGGCCGCTCTTCAATTCCGGTTCGCCTTTTTCCAGAATGACCTTTTCCAGTTTGTCGAACGAGGATTTTCCTTTAATGATGTCCGCTCCATAACCTTTGTAAAAACTGGCGTACCGGTTATTGATAAAGCCGTCAATCACGCCGTCCTTGATGATGCGGTCGGAGATCATCAGCGCCCGCGCGAATATGTCCATTGCGCCGATATGTCCGTGGAAAAGATCAACAGTATCGGTTGAACCGCGGCGCGGCTTGGCGTCGAAATTCAAGCCGCCGCTGCCGAGTCCGCCCTGCTTTAACACTACGAGCATAGCGTAGACTGCGCTGTAAATATTGGCCGGGAACTGGTCGGTGTCCCAGCCGAGTTGCGGATCCCCGGTGTTGGCGTCAATGCTGCCGAGTTTGCCGGCCGCGGAAGCCACAGTCAGTTCATGCTCGAAAGTGTGCCCCGCCAGTGTGGCGTGATTGGCTTCGATATTCAGCTTGAAATGCTCCAGCAGTCCATGCTTCTGCAGAAAACCCAATACGGTGGCGGAATCGAAATCATACTGATGCTTGGTTGGTTCGTGCGGTTTGGGCTCGATCAGGAACGTTCCTTTGAATCCGATTTTTTGCTTATAGTCCACCGCCATCGACAGAAATCTGGCGAATTGCTCCTGTTCACGGCAGTAGTCGGTATTCAACAGGGTTTCGTAGCCTTCGCGTCCGCCCCAGAACACATAATTTTCCCCGCCGAGGGCCAGGGTGGCGTCCATGGCGTGTTTGACCTGGGCGCAGGCATAGGCGAAAACATGCGCATCGGGATTGGTGCCGGCACCGTGCGCATAGCGGGGGTGACTGAACAAATTCGCGGTTCCCCACAGCAGTTTGACCCCGGTGGATTTTTGCAGTCTGGCGGCTTTTGCCACGATCTTGTCCAGATTTTTGCAGGATTCCGCGAAATCTCTGCCTTCCGGCGCGATATCCCGGTCATGGAAACAATAATAAGGCGCACCCAGCTTGGAGGTGAACTCAAATGCAGCATCCAGTGTATCTTCGGCAGCCTTCATCGGGTCACTGGCGGTCAGCCACGGACGGCGGAAAGTTCCTGCTCCGAAAATGTCCGCTCCCGCTCCTTTGAACGTATGCCAGTAGGCAACGGCGAAGCGCAGGTGTTCCTGCATAGTTTTTCCGCCGATTTTTTTACCGGCGTCATAATACTTAAACGCCAGCGGATTGGACGACTTCGGTCCTTCATATTTGACGGACTGTTTGACTTCAGGAAAATATGCTTTCATTCTTACCCCCTGTTGTGGTTGATTTTATGAGTTAATATTAGAAAATATACAGCTCTATTCAGCGATTATCCTTGACTTTATAACTAAAAAGTAGTATTATCTCACAAAATAGGTGTTAATATGGCGGATGCGGTGCTGGCTAAAGGGGATTTTTATTTCGGGAAGGGCGGTTTTCCGGTAACGGTCAAGTTCCTCGGCCGCAGTCTGGATCCGCAGCATCCGCACGATCTCACAGCAATCCTGCATTATCATGAATTCTCCGAACTGGTGATCATCACCAGAGGGCAGGGCATGCATCACATCGACGGCGTCGATTATCCGGTGGCCGCTGGCGATGTTTTCCTGATTCAGGGCAATATCGCACATTACTTTGTGGAACGGCTTGAAATGGAGCATTATAATGTGATGTTCGACCCCGGAAAGCTGACTCTGCCCGAAGCCGAATTGCGGCAGATGCCGGGTTATCAGGCGATTTTCCACCTGGAACCGGCCTACCGCCGCCGCCACCGTTTCAGCAGCCGTCTTCAGCTTGACCATATCCGGCTGGCGGAGATGGAGGAGATTATCAGGCGGATGCAGGCAGAGATCCGGGACAACGCCAGCGGCGTGAATGCCGCGGTTTTCGGGCACCTGATAGAACTGATCGTGTTTATTTCACGGCAATATTCGGCTCAGGCTGTATCATATAAACGCAAAGGACTGCTCCGCCTGGGGAAATTGATCGGGCTGCTGGAAAAGGATTATGCCGGAGACTGGAGTCTGGACAAAATCGCCAGATTATCCGGCATGTCCAAGAACAATCTGCTGCTGGTGTTCAAGGACGCCACCGGTCAGAGCCCGATAGATTTTTTGTTGAATCTGCGTCTGCAGAAGGCTGCGGAAATGCTGCTCAACTCTGATTGCAATATTGCTGAAACAGCACTAAATACCGGATTTCACGATTCCAATTATTTCACGCGGCAGTTCAGGAAGAAATTCGGACGTTCCCCGCGCCAGTACCGCTCCAGATTTTATCTGTCTGAAGTTATTTAACCGCACTGAGGCATCTCATCCGGACAATTAACGGTGCAGGAATTTTGCAGCGAATAGCAATAATCCGAAAATTAGCATACCCCCATATATCGTATCAGCTTGCCAGCATACCGGAAACAATATCCTTTTTGCTGAAGTCCAGCTTGTAATCAATATTGCCGGTCACGGCTGTAACTCTGGCGTAATAGGTACCGGCGGCAAGAGTACTTGTAATCGTGTCTTCAAGTGTTCCGGTATTGGCGGATTTCTTAAGCTGTGTGCCTTTCGCGTCATATAATGTCAAGTCGGCATTGCCTCCGGTAAGATCATACAAACGCAAGGTTCCCTGTGCCGCAGTCGTCAAATCAAACCGGTAATAATCATCACTGTCGCCGAATCCCACCCAGCCGGTCTGCGTCGGACTGTCAACAACTTTTGCCGCGGCAATAGTGTTGCCCGCCTTGTCATAAGTGTCTCCGGCAAAATAATTAATTGTATTGGTAAGCGTGTAAGATGCGTCATTCACGCCCGTACCGGCCGCGATTTTTACATAATATGTACCCGCCAGCAGAGATACGCCGGAAATCGCCTCATCGGCGGTTCCGTTGTTTGCGGAAGTCTTCAACACTGTGCCGGTGGAACTCAAAAGCGACAGGTCAGCATTGCCGCCCAATCCGGTTAAACCTAAAGTTAATGTTCCGGCATTGGTCATGGTTATTTTGTATACGTCGGCAGCATCGCCGAATCCAACCCAGTTATCGAGATTGGAAATGTCCTGCGCGGTCTTGTAATCATTCGCCGCAGTATCTGCCGGGCAGTATTTAATGGTATCAGTCAGCGTGTAGGCTGCGGCGTTAACGTTTGTTCCCGCGGCGACTTTCACATAATATGTGCCGGCCTGCAGCGCCACATTATTGATCGCCTCACTGGTGGTTCCAGTATTCGATGAACTTTTCAACACCGTGCCGGTGGAACTCAGCAATGACAAGTCGGCGTTGCCGGTCAATCCGGTCAATCCCAACGTCAGCATTCCGGTATTGGTCATAGTGATTTTGTATACATCGGCGGCATCGCCGAACCCGACCCAGTTGTCCAGGCTGGAAATATCCAGCGCGGTCTTGTAATCGTTCGCGGCGGCGTCAACCGGATAATACTGAATGGTGTCATTCAGAGTGTAAGATGCGGCGTTAACGTTTGTTCCCGCGGCGACTTTAATATAATATGTACCGGCCAGCAGCGATACGCTGTTAATCGCTTCATTGGTGGTTCCAGTGTTCGCTGAGGTCTTTAATACGGTGCCGGTGGAACTCAGCAATGACAAGTCGGCATTGCCGGTTAAACCAGTCAATCCGAGTGTCAGTACTCCGGCATTGGTCAAGGTAATTTTGTACACGTCGGCGGCATCGCCGAATCCCACCCAGTTGTCCAGTGCGGCAATATCCGTTGCCGTCTGCCAGGTGTTGCCTGCGGTGTCAACCGGATAATAATTAATGGTATTCGTCAGCGTGTAGGCCGCGGCGTTCACGTTCATTCCGTCCGCAACTTTTACATAATATGTGCCGGCCAGCAGTGATACTCCGGTAATTGCTTCATCGGCGGTTCCGGTTTTCGCGGACGTTTTTAATACGGTGCCGGTGGAGCTCAACAGTGACAAGTCGGCATTGCCGGTCAGTCCGGTCAGTCCGAGCGTCAATATTCCGGCATTGGTCAGAGTAATTTTGTACACGTCGGCGGCATCGCCGAATCCCACCCAGTTATCGAGATTGGAAATATCCAGCGCGGTCTTGTAATCGTTCGCTGCAGTATCAACCGGATAGTAATTAATGGTATTCGTCAGCGTGTAAGCCGCGTCGTTCACGTTTGTTCCATCCGCGACTTTTACATAATATGTGCCCGCCAGCAGTGATACGCCGGAGATAGCTTCACTGGTGATTCCAGTATTCGCTGAGGTCTTTAATACGGTGCCGGTGGAACTCAGCAATGACAAGTCGGCATTGCCGGTTAAACCAGTCAATCCGAGTGTCAGTACTCCGGCATTGGTCAAGGTGATCTTGTATACATCGGCGGCATCGCCGAACCCGACCCAGTTGTCCAGACTGGAAATGTCCTGAGCCGTCTTGTAATCGTTTGCCGCAGTATCTACCGGGCAGTATTTCGCCGTGCTGGTCAACGTGTAGGTTGCGCTATTTACATTTGTTCCGGCCGCGACTTTTACATAATAAGTCCCGGCAAGCAGCGCG
The DNA here is from genome assembly GCA_903840185.1 of uncultured Lentisphaeria bacterium. GTDB lineage: Bacteria > Verrucomicrobiota > Lentisphaeria > Victivallales > Victivallaceae > CAIPAT01. Next base: position 16,280 of record CAIMFA010000253.1, read on the forward strand.
ACCCCGGAAATTGCTTCACTGGTGTTTCCGGTATTCGCGGAAGTCTTTAACACTGTCCCGGCGGAGTTCAGCAGTGACAAGTCGGCGTTGCCGGTAAGTCCGGTCAGGCCCAGCGTCAACATGCCGGCACCGGTCATAGTTATTTTGTATACATCAGCGGCATCGCCGAATCCCACCCAGTTGTCCAGTGCGGCAATATCCGCTGCCGTCTGCCAGGTGTTGCCTGCGGTGTCCGCGGGATAATACTGAACATTGTTGCTCAGCGTGTAAGCAGCGGCATTCACCCCGGTTCCTGCGGCGACTTTGACATAATAAGTTCCGGCCAGCAGCGATACGCTGTTAATCGCTTCATTGGTGGTTCCAGTGTTCGCTGAGGTTTTTAATACTGTCCCGGCGGAGTTCAGCAGTGACAGGTCGGCGTTGCCGGTTAAACCAGTCAATCCGAGCGTCAGTATTCCGGCACTGGTCAAGGTGATTTTGTATACGTCGGCGGCATCTCCGAACCCGACCCAGTTGTCCAGGG
>CAIMFA010000254.1 GCA_903840185.1 uncultured Lentisphaeria bacterium
CGCTGAAGTTCCATGCCAATGCAAAGGAAGCCGGTCCGGGAGAATTCAAAATGAGAACTCCTGCGTCCTGCTCCGGCCGGGACTTTACCGATCTCTTCGCAGAAGTTGATAATCTGTTTTTCCAGTAAAAGGTTAACGGTTTCGCTGACCGCGCCCCAGGAGAGGCCGGTAGAAGATTGCACATCGCGCTTGCAGGATGCCCCCCGGTTGATTGACCGAAGCGTTTCCGTCAGCGTGTCATTTTTCATTTGCTGATGTCTGACAAATATTTTCTTACTCATAACTATAATTATATCACGGCATGACAAAAGTTCAAGTTTTTATTTATGTCACTACTTGACATATTACTGTTTGCAGATTATTCTTTACATATAAAACAAATATCAGGAGCGGGATTATGCTTGCAGCAATATTGAAAGATTTTAATCGGCTTGAACTCGAGGATATTCCCATTCCCCGGCCCGGGGATGATGAAGTTCTGGTGAAAATTGTTTCGTGCGGTTTCTGCGCCACTGACTATAAAGCCATCAAAGGGATTCGCCGCAACGTGGCGTTTCCTTTTATTGCCGGCCATGAACCGGCGGGGGTCGTGGCCGGAGCAGGCAAAGGAGTGCGACATTTCAAGGAAGGCGACGAAGTAATCTGTCAGCCGTCCGGGTATTGCGGCGTGTGTCAATATTGCCGCGAAGGTAATTCTCATTACTGTGAACATGCTTACACCACTGGCGGCGACGGGCCGGAAGACGTCCGTCCCGGAGCGTTTGCCGAATACATGGTTACCGGCGAATCCTGTCTTTTTCACAAACCGGCGAACATCAGTTTTGACGCGGCGGCGCTGACCGAACCGCTGTCCGGCGCCTGGAAAGGTGTAATTCAGAAGAGCGAAATAAAAATCGGCGACGATGTGGTGGTGATCGGAACGGGGGGTATCGGGCTGCTCTGTTTAATGGTGGCAAAAGCTGCGGGGGCTGGACGATTGATCGCCATTGATGCCAGTGAATATGCCCGGCGGAACGCTATTAAAATCGGCGGCGCAACTCATGCGATCGATGCTCGCTCTTCAAACTTGAGGCAGCAGGTGTACGACATCATTCCAGGCGGACCTGACCTGGTGGTGGAAGCGGCCGGACCGATTGAAGCGGTAAAACTGATGGTCGACTTGCGGCGGCGCGGCACCAGATGGAATATTTTCGGAATTACCACCCACGAAAAATTCGAGCTTGACGGCGGGTTGACTCATTTTCTGGAAGGGCGCATGGATGCCAGTTTCGGTACGACTCCGCTGGCAATGCAGAGCGCGATTCGCCTGATGGAACGCGGACTGGTCAATCCGGAACTGATCGTGTCGCACCGTTATCCGTTGAGCAAAATCCATGAAGCGGCTGCCGTTATGGGCCAGCCGGAACGCAACAAAGTTATCATTAACCCGTAGGTTATCATGAATACTTCTTATGATAAGGAATTTAATGGCAAAGTGGCGGTGGTTACCGGAGGAACCTCCGGAATCGGACGTCATTTGACGCTGACGCTGGCCCGGTATGGAGCGGAGGTGTTTTTCTGCGGACGCGACGCTGAACAGGGCAAAGCGGTTGAGGCGCAATGCGAAGGCCGCGGCCACTATTGCCATTGCGACGTGACCCGGCCTGATGACATTACCGGATTTGTCGAGACCATATTGAAATTCAACGGACGGATAGACTATCTGGTTAACAATGTGGCGATGGACAGCCGGGTAAAATTCGAGGAGGCAACCATCGGACAGTTCGACCGTTTTATTGCCACCGATCTGCGGTCGGCCCTGCTCATCAGCCAGGGTGCATTGCCGGGACTGCGCAAGGGCAGCGGAAAGGCGGTTGTCAATATGGGGACGACTAATTATATGCTTGGCCTGGCGCCATTTACGCTGTACAGTTCCGCCAAGGCGGGGTTATTGGGCTTCAGCCGTGCTCTGGCACGTGAGCTCGGTCCGGAAAACATCCGGGTGAATATGCTGTCGCCTGGATGGATCATGACGGAAAGACAGCTTAAACTATATGTTTCCGAACAGGATAAGGC
>CAIMFA010000255.1 GCA_903840185.1 uncultured Lentisphaeria bacterium
TGTGGCGGAATCAACTGTTAGCTCTGGCCATAGAAGACCAACAATCCCCATATAAGCATGTTTCGTTTTCCGTCGTGAAACATCCAGGCAACACATTCCTTGACAAAACGCTAAAAGATTACAGTGCTCTGACCAACAATAATCATAAATTCTCAGTTTTTACTTCCGAGGACATGCTCATTGCCGCCGAAAAGTGCCTGGATCCAGAGCTTGATGACTGGTCAAAATGGTATAGAGACCTTTACAAGCTATGAAGACTTTGTTGAAAAATTAACTTTTCTCTGCGTCGCAGAATATCCGATTACCAGCTTCAGCGCTTAAATATTTTCAACACTTCACGCGCTTTGACATTCCCCTGCACGGAGGCTTCGGTGAACCATGCCAGCACTTTTTTCATATTCTTGGCACAGCCCCAGCCGTTGTAATAATACAGACATACTGCGCCGTGGCATAGCCCTGTCTGGCGGCTTTGCACCACCATTTCACGGCTTCGACTAAATTCCTTTTAGGCCATTGCGGGTGTAATGCAAAGCCGCAAGATTATTCCGGGCCAGTGCATCTCCCTGTTCGGTGGCCCGGAGATACCATTTCTCCATGTTGACATAATCCTCTCTGCCCCACAGTGCCCGATAATAGCAACTGCCGAGATTGTTCTGCGCTGTTGCGCTGCCATGCACCACCACCTGGCGGCTTCCTTATTATCCATTATTTCCCAGAAGCCCTCATCAAACAGGCAGCCCAGACTGTTCCGGGCATCGGCCCCGAGCTCGGCATATTTTACCAGCCACTTGAATGAGAGAGGCTCATTTTGAGCGATGCCTTCGCCGCGCAAATAACACAAGGGAAACTGATGCTGAGCTACCGCATCTCCCGCCTCCGCTGCTTTGCTGTATTCGCTTAATTTACTGATGCTGAATTCTCTTTTATTTGCAGCCTTGTTCGATCATCTTCGATTTAAACCAGAGAATTGCGTCGCATAACCCGTAAACCAGAGCATGATTGCTATATTTGCTGGCATGCGCATTAATCGGGCCGTCATGTATTATCTCTGATGCCATACTGTAAATGAGATCGGTGGCAGACAAATGAATTCCGGAAATCTCCTGCTTATCTCTTAAATATCCTATTATTGATCGCATTTTCAAATCACCGTTTGCCCGCTGCAAGGTCCTGAACCCACCGGCTTGGTAAATCTCTGGCGGAATCAAAGTGGTCCTCATCGCCAGGGAGTCGTAAACGCTTTCGAGTATTTGTCTGACATTTAATGCATTTTGATTAATATTCGCCGGCTGCCAGTTATCCATATCTTTTATTGCAGCGACAAATCTCCTCCTCGTGTCATTATCAAGCCACCCTTTTTTAAATACTTCAAAGATGTCCCGGAATGTTGCCAGAGCCCGAAAATCATTGATGATTTCATCGCGCAAACGGAGAAAATCGTCTTTTTTGCCTTTCTCGATAAAATTGCTATGTTTAAATGCGTCAAAAGAAATCAACATTGCAATAATATCCTGGTTTATCAATGATGCGCCCGTACCGTAGGCCGTCATAAAATAAAAAGAATCGTAACAATTAATTCCTTTGGATGCTAAAAGCAAAAGCAGATAATCACCTTCTTTTGCCTGGTATTGGTCATATATTGCTTCAGGAAATGATGGATTTATTGCTTGAATATCAGAGAATGTTGACGATGTTGACGGAGAGCTGGACAAATTGCGGTCAACAATAAACAGAAGATAATCATCGTACCGTTCTGAAACTGTTTTCAACGCTCCGGCAAAGGAGTATTCCACATCAATGAAAGGATTGTCTTTGAAAAGACTCTTGATTTCTTCATTGGTTGTACCAAATCCCGAGGGATCATTTTCGATTCTTGTTAATGATCCTTGCTCGTCCGGACTCAAATATCTTCCAAACAACTGCGATAATCTTGAAACATTTTTTGACAGTTCATCCTCAACAA
>CAIMFA010000256.1 GCA_903840185.1 uncultured Lentisphaeria bacterium
CGACAGCTAGCTACCCGAACGGGGCGACTAATCCTTGGCAATGGAACGAACTGCTCGCAGATGGCGGCTACGTTGGCATGAAAAAACCCAAATGGAATTGGTCTTACGACTCTACTGGAAAGGGCGTTTTTCTGTGTCCCAGTTACCTCATTGGAACCCCTAGTCCAACAAACGTAAGAAACCAGTGCTATGGCATGAGCCCCTTGATAAATCCTGCCAATAATCCATTAAAAACCACAATGCTTTCAAGGCTTAAACAGGACAAGATATTCTTTGCCGATGGATATTATCCGATTTTTGCGACTCCAAGTCCAGCAACAGTGCCCTGGACTGATTCCATTTATGGCGTTTTCGGAAGGCACAAAGATGGAGGTTCAAACTATACCCTTATCGGAGGTGCCGTGCTGTACAATAAAACCTGGTGTTTAATTCCATGGACCCCGCTCACATCGGCGTCGCCATGGCGTTATTAGGAGCCGCTGCATTTTTAAATGTTTATCAGATTTGACAATTAAATGGCGGAATAAATTATCTCCGCCAGCAGTGTCCCAAACACAGAGCGTTGAGGTTTCGCGGACGGACTCTCACACACTGCGGGATCGACGGATATTCGAGAACTAAATCCAATATCGCAGCCGACCAGATTGTCGGGGAATTTACTCGGTGAAATTAAGAATAATACAGGAAAATGCATGAACAAACAATGGCAAATGATTTTACCGGCAATATTATTGCTGCTGGCGGTTCCAGTCACCAATGGCTGGACAAATGACGCGGCCGCCGTGAAGCTGATTACCTCTTTCGAAGAAGGTAAAAGTCCGTTTGCCGGCGGTGAGGTGGTTGAGAAACATGCCACAGAAGGCAGAAAAGCTTTGCTGATCAAAAAATATGCAATAATGGACGGTCCGCAAAACTGGCTGGGTTATGACTATTTGAAAGCAGACATCTACTCTGATGCCAGCGAGCCTGTCAACATGAACGTGGAAATCTGTGACAGTCAGACTAAAGGCTATTGGACCCGCTACAACGCCACCACCGCCATCCCTCCCGGAACGAGTACATATATCCTGCCATTAAAACAGTTATATGTGGGCGAGAAGTCGAGGCCGGGACGCAACGTTATTCTCAACGAAATCAAACGGCTGGCATTTAGCGCGGACAATCCATCTTCGCCAGTTATTTTGGATAACGTCCGACTGGAGCGCGATGATTCATTTAAAAACGTTTTTTTCGACGGGCTATACGCTTTTGAGCTTGGCCCTGTTACCAGCCCCGCGATGGATGGATTTACTCGAGTGACACCGAATACGCAGTACTCTAAATCGTGCGGTTTCGGGTTGTTGAACGCCAGAGTGTGGCGGGGGGATCGGACAAACGTTCTGCAGCCTGATCCGCTCTACCAGAAATTTCTATGCATAGAGAAAGGCGGCTTGGCGGTTGATCTGCCAAACGGCAAATACCACGTTTTCGTAAACATCGACAACCCTTCCGGATTCTGGGGAGAGTTTCAGACATACAAGAAGCGCGCTATCATAGCCCAGGGCAGGGAGATTATTTCCGAGACCATGAATCTTGACTCATTCAAACAGAAATACTTCCGTTTCTGGAAAATGGATGATATGCCCCATGAAAACACGTTCGATAAATATCAGAAAACATACTACTCGGAAAAACAGTTTGATGTTGATGTACAGGATGGACAGTTAAAACTGGAATTCCATGGTGAAAATTACGCCTGCAGTGTTTCATGCGTTATCATTTATCCGGTCGATAAAGCCGCGCAGGGTGAGAGATTTCTGAACTGGGTAGTGGAAAAGCGTCGCTTCTATTTCGATAATTATTTTAAGCGCATATTACACAAACCCACCGGAGATCCGCTAAAACCGACGACTGCGGAAAGTAATCTCGGCTACATCGCTTTTACCAGAGATTACATGCAGGACATTTACTACAACGACACCCCGAAAAATGGAGAAACCAGCAAGCCGCTGACCGGCAATGCATTTGCCGGTGAATACGAGTCTCTGACATTAGCCCTGCTTCCACTGCGGGATCTAGGCAAAGTGACTGTTACTGCAAGCGCTCTTTCATGCTCAGGCAGTACTATCCCGGCATCAGCTATCGATACCGGTTACGTCTCCTACCGTTTGTGCCGGATCACCTATGACGGGGCTGTATACACTATCAAGCCGCGCCTGATTATGCCCGGAGGTGAAGTGGAAATGCCCCGAGACGTCACCCGGCGTTTCTGGATGACAGTAAAGACTCCTGCCGATACCAAACCAGGAGTTTACAATGGCGAAGTAACGATAAAGACGGAAAAAGGCGGATCATCGCGTGTTCCGGTTGAGTTTACAGTTCGTAACGGCACTCTTGATCCATTGGACATTCCGGCTGGACCATGGGGATACTCCATCCAGCTGCCTTTTAAAGATCCCGAGTCGGCAAAGTGGGAAAATGATATTGCCGTCAAAAGTTTGAAAAAAATGTGCGAATATGGTTTTACCTTTTTCAGCGGCATGCCGATAGTTTACTACCGCGGGCATCGCGACGGCAAACCAGTTCTGGATTTCAGTGTTGCCGATGCGCAGATGAAAATGGCCAGAGAACTGGGATTTACCATGGGAGTGTCATCGTACGGCGCTGGAATTGCCAATCTGAACCAGTATTATAAGGACGATGCCAAAATGAAAGCTGCCGGATTCACTGATTACAGTGAATTCATCAAATCAATTTTTACGGCGGTACAGAAACACTCAGACGAAAACAACTGGCTGACAGTTTACTGGAACCTTTGCGACGAACCGCTTGATGGTGATCTAAAACGGTCGGCAGAGAACGCCGAAGCTTACCGGAAAGCGTTCCCGAATGGGCCGCCATACTTCACCGGAGCCAGCAGTTGCGTTGGAAACAACAAATCAAATCCGCACTTTGTCCTATCCAGGTATCTTCATGTCGCCATCTGGAATAATCACGACGAGGATTCAGTCAATCTGATTCATTCAGCTGGAGACGACTGGGCATTCTATAATAGCGAATGCCGCTGGACCTACGGCGACTATCTGTACAAAGCAGCCAAAGAGTTTAATCTCAAGTTCCGGATTGCGTGGCACTGGAACAATGCGGCTGGCAACCCGTATTATGCCCTCGACTGCCGCGAGGATGATTATGCCTGGTGCAATGCCACGCCGGACGGAAATTTAGTACCGTCTCTGGAGTTTGTGAGAATCAGTGAAGGACTTAAAGATTATCGCCGGTTGCTGACTCTGGCCCACCTTGTCAAGGAGAAGCATGGAATTTCCCAGGCTGCCCTAGCAGGCGACAAACTGATAAGAGACCGCATGGCGGCATTCAAGTTAGAGCAGCGTGAACACGAAAAACTGTTCGGGAATGACGACTGGAATGTTTTCCGGAATAAAGTCGGCGATGCCATCGAGGCATTGAGAAAATAAAGGGGGATTTCAGCCAGATAATATTTCATGGTATCTGATAGTGTCTGCAAGAGTTGAAGCAATTGGTTTTATGTTATTGAACTTGGTATATCGTAAACTTAAACAAGGAGGTTTTTGATGAAAAAGTTGATGGTTTTGTTGTTAGCCGCTCTTGTCCTGCCATTTTCTGTCCACGCTGAAAAAAAGACCAATCTGGTAAAAATTCAAGGGGGGCAGACTTTCAATGATCTTTCAAAAGGGGTAACCCAGTCATTGAGTGAAGAAAATGCCGGAGAAGGTAATTCCGCGTCGCTGAAAGTTACCTGGGAAAGTGACCAGGCAGGTTGTGGCGTTTACAACCCTCTGCTCAAGGATTGGAGCGCGGCAAGCAGCATTGTCATAAAAGTTTTTTATCCTGGCAAAGCAATATCCGAACTAAATCTTGTGGTTGTACCGAAAGATTTCAAAGGCAAGTCACGGTATGAAGCCAGGTCTGACAGTAAATATATCCTGAAACCAGGACAAAATACGATAAAGATTCCGCTGGGTGATCTGGTTTCCAACGGAGGTCAACCGCTCGATCTCAAGCAAATTGTTCATTTTTACTTTGCACCTGATGTCAAAGCGCTGGCCGCCGACAAGCAATTCACGATATTCTTCCAGGAGCTATATTTGGTTTCTGAATAATAAAACAATCTTAATTTTGGACTCCAATGCTTTGAATAATATGATATTGGAGTCTAAATTTTGTTTATTGGCATCGCATTCTAGTATTAACTTTCTTATATATGGTTGTCCAGATATCGCGTCTTTTACCGCAAATCATTCTGTTTATTTAACGTTTTATCAGGAGATGTACTGCATGAAGAAGATTGCTCTGTCGCTATTTGCATGTTCATTGATATTTTCGGCAGTCGGGCAGAATGAACCGCTACC
>CAIMFA010000257.1 GCA_903840185.1 uncultured Lentisphaeria bacterium
CCCCTACCCGCCAGATGGACTGTTTTCACGGATGTCAAAGACGCCGCTAAATTCCCGACTTTCAAAAGTATTCCTGAGTCTGTGCCGGGCGCCGGCAAGGCTTCATCCGCGAACATCGAGAACGGTAAAATTTTTGACCTCGGCAAACTATTCGGCGGCCATAAGCCCGGACGTGCCGCGGCGCTTTTCGCCACCGTGAACGTCAAAGAAGCCGGTTCTTATGCCGTCAACTGCAGGGCTGACTGGTTCTGGCGTCTTGACGTCAACGGCAATACTGTCATGAATTTGATGAACGCGGGTAACGGTTCGAATAAAACGCATACAGTACTGGTTTCGCTTTCGGCCGGCGCAAACACCATTATGATCCTTGCCGGCAGCGGCTCCGCCGGCTGGAACCTCTGCCTGACAGAGCCGACGGCGGTTGAAATTAACAATATCCTGGCTAAAAAATATCTTTACGGAAGCGACACGCTCTACTGGAATCTCGACAGACTGCTGGATGACATCACCAAACTTAAGCGCGACAATATTGTTATAGACGGTCTTGAACAGAAAATCATTGATCTCAGAAAAACGCTTCCTGCCGATCTCAGCGCGCGCGAAACCGCAAAATACGATTCATTCCTGGATGAAGCCTATGCAAAAGTTTATAACGGATACCGTGTCATTGCCCTGAAAGCTGAAATTGACGGACTGAAAGCGCTTGCCGCAGCGCTCGGTTCAAGCGCCAATAGCGACAGAATCGCCGAACTGGAAAAGCTCTCTCTCAAGTTAAGAAAAGAAGTTAAAGATTCAAACACGGATTCCGTGGAGAAAACCGCTCTTGCCGCACAGAAAATTATCAACGAGTGCAAAACTAGCAATCAAGGCTATGCTGAAGGCGTAACCAAAGGCGGTTCGTTCGGGCGGTTCGGGTGGATAACCAGCACGGCTATAGGAAGCTACACCTCCGGCGACGGGCTTCTGGCAAATCAGGTGCTTTCGAACGGAGCGATTGCGAGACAGTATATCAATTATGGCTCGAAGCCGGAGGATTGCTGGGTGACACGTTTCCGTTTTGACGGTGAAAAGAACAGCGTCAAAGCTGCGGAAGTAGCCTCGCTGAAAACTCTCAGCGCAAACGTCGCGCTGCAATTCGGTTATGATCCTAACCAGTTCTACACCGGCAGTACTCCGGACAACGTCGCGGTAAAGGAAATCAGCTGGACTCACAAAAAGTTCTCCTGCGCGGATGCTTTTGTCGCCGACATGAGCATACTTTCCCCATCGCTTCTGCTAGAAAGCCCGTATAATCAGTTTTCCATATCAGACCCGGCCGGAGGTCATTTTACCAGAATAGGCTATCTCAACTCCGAAGGCAAGGCGGTGTCGCTTCCCGCAGGCAGCGACGGCGTGCTCTATGATCTCGCTGCAAACTCCAAACTTGGTTCCAACTGGATACTGTTATGGGACGACGACAATTCCTACCGGGATTTGACCGGACATATCGGCAGCATTCCTGTTCAAATAATTTTTCAGTATCAGCCTGAAAAAATCGTCAGATCCGGGTCATCCATCACTGTTAACCTCGGAAAAAACGGCGCGCTTTGGCTCAATACTCCTTTCGGCGTCAGGCTCCAGCCGACAGGGAACTGGAAAGGTGAAATGCCGCCGGCCGCCGTGGCTTCATGCGATCTTTTCGGCAGAAGCGCGCTGGCATATCCTCAAAACTGCCGCGAATTCTACCGTCTGACTCCGGACGGAAGCAGAGTCGAAGTGCTCGACAGTTTTTCCTACAGATATTTCAAGGACAATGACTGGGGAATAGCGCCGCTGGAACTGGCTCCGCTCCCTCCCCTGCTTTCACTGATGAACGATAAAGGCTTTGACGCTGTTCTTCCGCAAGGACTCTACGATCTGAATTATCCGAGCGTGTACGGTCCGCTGCGCGCCGTAAAAGGCTCGAAAGTAACTTATTCGCTGCCTGTTCCGCCGGCGCCGCGCATTATCCTTCCGGAGAATACAGAAGTTTCGAAGGCCGACAAAGAACTTCTTGCCAGACGTACCATGGATAACGTTGAAGGCATGCGCTTCAGGCTGTACGACGAAAAAACTTCGCGCAGCTGGCACTCGCTCAATTTCCCGATGCTGGTTGCGGCAAAACCATGGCCTTATCTCG
>CAIMFA010000258.1 GCA_903840185.1 uncultured Lentisphaeria bacterium
GCTCGTAACTGTAACCGAACATCACTTTATCTCATTGCTGGCATTTAGATGCGAACATCAGCCAGACACATATTTGAGATCGGCATCTCCCGTAGCCTCCGGTTAAGGAGGCCGGAATAATGGTCAGCGCGCATTAGCCGCTGACGTCCCAGAGATTAATTTGCATCCTTGACTCGTCCCACACACTGTTTTAGGATTTCGGCTTGATGCCCGTATTCATCCTTAATCGGGCTCGGCAAGGAAGATGTCCGTCAAAAAATGTAGACGGGCAACACGGCATTCCCAATCACTGTAAAGGAGTCCTGCTCCAGTCCAAAATTCGGGTTCTGCCGTGTTCCCGGAAAATTATTGTTTCTTCATAGGACCTCCGAGGAATTTTTCGAGGTTGAACGGAACCTTTTCTGTGGCAATGTGAAAAACGGCCCGGCCCAGTTTGTGGGAGAACATACATGCTGCCTTCCTGGGGCCGTGCCGGCTGACCAGCCGCTGGGCGAAAGCATTGAGTTCGCTGCTGTGCCGCCGGGCGGCTGCATTGAGTTCAGAGAACATCCATTTGAGATACGGGTTGCCGTTTTTGCGATGCCCTGCTCCAACGACTTTGCCGCCGCTCTCCTGCGGCGGTGTCATCAGCCGGCAGTAACTGATGAAGTGCCCGCTGTCGGCGAAGCGGGAGAAGTCATCCGCTTCATAGAGAATACCGAGAGAGATAATTGCTCCCAACCCCGGGATTGTCTGGAGCAGCCCCAGCAGTTCCCGGTCGAAGTCTTTCGCATGCCGCATCACCGCTTTTTCGATGCTCAGGATTTCCACCCTCAGCGCCTCGATCAGCCGGATGTCGGCCGCGGCTGACATCTGTACGCCGAAATCGTCGGGCAGCTGCCGGACATAAGTATCGAGTCTTCCGGCACGGCGCTTGAAGTCTTTACTGGTGGCCGCAAAGTCATAGAGATACCCCATTGCCGTGAGATGCGTTTCCAGCGCGGCACGCTGTCGCACCAGGTAAGTCCGCCGTCTGAAAAGATCGCGTATTGAACGGGTTTTACGGCGGCAGACATAGCCGACAGGCAGCAGATTGCCGCGCAGCAGCGAAGCGATGGTCTCAGAGTCGGCACGGTCGTTCTTGACCTTGGATTTGTGGATGGCCTTCATGTAGAAAGCATGTCCCAGAACGAACGGGATGCCGGCATCTTCGCACATATCGGACACCACATACCAGTTGAACGTGCTCTCGCAGGCCACGGTCAAATCGTGCCGGTACGGAGCAACCAGCTCCAGAAAACATTTCTGATCATGCGTTTTGATGTTTTTATGCAGCAACTTGTTACCCTCCTTGTCCATGATGCACAGGTACATGTTTTTCGCGTGCAGATCGATTCCGCAGTTGAATTGAGTAACACTCTGATGTAATTTCATAATGCAGAACTCCATTTAAGATCAATTTCTTATTGGGAAGACTTCTTCTAAATAAAGTTTAGCCCGGGAGTTCTGCACTTTCAAACTCACCAGACATCAGCCTTCGCGAGCCTCTTTAATTAATATCACCGGTCTCCCTCATTTTGGACAGTCATTAACCATGTTTCCACTCTGCGCGACTCTGCGCTGAACTAGGCGAAACTCTGCGATAAAATGTTTTCATCGCTCCCTGCTTTTAACTTTCAACTTTTCTCGCTTTCTACTTTCAACTCCCGTAACGCGGGCTTTCCCATTTTGGACAATTTGGACACCTTAGCCGGTCCGACGACCGGCGCTCCCAGGGGGAATACTACCCGCACCCATTTTGGACACCGGTCTTCCTCATTCTGGACAGTCCTTAACCACTGAGGCATCCCGCATCGCTGGACTAACCTGAGAGTTGGCTAGACAGAGAATTTTTTTTCATTTTGGACACCTGTCAGCCTCATTTTGGACATCACTCCTGCACGTCGCCATGATACCTTCGCCTTCTTTGAGTTTTCACCATTATCATTTATCTCTTGACGCTTTTTTTTAGCAGCAGAGACACAAAGGCACAGAGAGAACGTATTTATGTTTTATTTTTTCACCCGTTCCGGGGTATTCATTGTTTTATGCCTTTCCTTCATCTGTTGGCTGTTTCCTGTTGGATATTGGATATTCGGTTTTAAGTTCCTGTCTCCTTTATTAATAGTTTTTGCGTTATCGCGTCCGCGCGATGCGCTTTTACTAATTAGTAATTTTGTCAACTTAAATTGTGTATGAATTGTATAAAATGTTTATATTAAATAAATTACAATGTTGGAATGCGGATTTTGAATATGCGGTAAACAATAATTTTCGTGAAACTTTAGAAATCATCAAATTAACCTGTAACAATTTTGTAATAACTGTGTATAATAATGTATAAGCAGTAGACTCCTGGACGGAATTATTAACGAATCGTCTTTTGCATGCCCCCTGATGATATTTATTTTCAGAATAGAGGTTGAAATGAACGAAATAAAAGATGAAGCGCTGATGACCATGTTCTGTTCCGGGAAGACCGAGGCGTTCCAGGTTCTTTTTGAGAAATACAGGAACCGGATATTCCGTTTTATTTACGGGGCATATGAGAGGAGTCCGAGCCAGGCCGAAGATTATACGCAGGAGGTATTTCTCCGCGTAATAAAAAACCGGGAATCCTTCAATCCCTCCATGCGTTTTTCCACCTGGCTTTACACGATAGCCCGCAATTACTGCCTGAATCAGCTCCGCGCTAAAACCGCAAACTTCGAGACACTGGTTGACCCCATGGAACGGTTGATGTATACAGATGCTCAAAGCGATGTATCGGAAAAAATTATCGATAAAGAACTGGGAGTGCTTATACGCCAGTCAGTTGCGGCGTTGCCGGAAAATCTGCGGGTTATATTTATTCTGCGGGAGATAGACGGGCTTCCCCATGCCGGAATTGCAGAGATTATGAATACAACAGAGTGCAATGTCCGTACCCGGCTGCACCGGGCGAAAAAACAACTTCAAGCAATACTATTACCTTATCTGGAGGATAAAAATGAAAAACACCGACGTTAATAAAATGCGAAAATTATACAGTGAGGCATTAAATGTCAGGCTTGGCGATTCCGCTGTTTTAAGGCTACAAGCCGTGATGGATGCTGAACTCAAGCTGGTCAGCAGCGCTCCGCCCAAACCGGTAATGACGGTAACCGAAGTCGCCGACTATCTCAGGGTGACTCCCGATGTTATAGAAAATTATCTTGGCGATATTCCATGTTTCGAGCTGGGCTGTAAATTGTTGTTCCGGAAAGATTCTGTCGATGAATGGATTAAGGAGAAGGAGAGGAATTATGCCAGAGATATCCATGCATCCAATATTAATATGTTAAAGCTTACGATTGCATAACATTCAGCCAGTCACATTTCTCATGAGATTGTGTATAATATTACAGAACGGCGTAAACAGAAAAACTTAAATGGAGAAAAATCATGAAATCTGACAAAAGAGAAAAATTTTCAACCGTAATAAATAAACTGATTTGTGATTCAGTCAAAAAACGCGCCACCGATATTCATTTCAACTGCTTCGAGAGTGATGCGAAAATCCGGATAAGGGTGGACGGCGTGCTGCAGACAGTAGGAACAATTGCAAAAAAAGAATATCTGGAGATTTGCGATGCGCTTAAGGAGATGTCCGGGCTGAGCATGGACGAGAAACGGCTGCCGCAGGACGGACGATGCCTGCTGTCTATTGAAAAGAAGCCGGTTGATCTGAGGGTTTCGGTTATGCCGTGTGTGTTCGGAGAAAATATTTGCCTCGGAATACTCTCAAAAGAAGCTCTCTGCCTGGATATCGGGAAGGCGGGCTTTAGCGAACATCAGCTCGGAACTGTCAGGAAATGGTGCGGCAAACCTAACGGCATAGTGCTGGTCACCGGGCCGGCAGGCAGCGGTAAAACTACTGTCGAGTACATGATCCTTAATGAGCTGAACAAGGAGTCAAGCAATGTCTTCTCCGTGGAAGATCCGGTCGAATACACGATTCCCGGGGTGAACCAGGTTCAAATTAACCCGCGGGCAGGACTCACTTTCAGCAGCACTATAAGAGCTATACTCCGTCAGGACCCGGATGTCGTCATGGTCGGTGAAATCCGTGATTTTGAGACCGTACAGATCATGGTCGAAACTGCAATAACCGGCCATCTTGTTCTGTCAACTTTACATACAAATACCGCAACAGAGGCGGTTCTCCGGTTGAAAGATCTTGGACTTGAACCGTTTCTGATCAAGGATGCCGTGACAGGAATAATAAACCAGCGGCTTGTACGTATCCTATGCAAAGAGTGTCGGGAAAAATACGTTCCCGATGATATCACGCTTCAGCATTTCAAGCTGAAAAAACAGGAATACTACAAAGCCGCCGGCTGCAAGAGCTGCAATAGCACAGGTTATCGCGGCAGGTGCGGAATCTATGAACTTTATGAGCCCGGACATACGACAATGAACATGCTGCTTAAAGGTTGCAGCGATGAAGAACTGCGCGGACATGCGCTGGGCGAGGGGATGATCAGCTTGTTCCAGGATGGCGTTAGCAAAGCGGAACAAGGGATTACCAGTCTGGAGGAGGTTATCCGCGCCGCCAGCGGAGTTATTTAACCGCATGAAATGTTAGCAGATGCGGCGCATATTGCAGCGCGAACTTCGGAATATCCAATATCCAGCACGGAATGTCCAATATCCAAGGGTAAAAACGACTGCAGTAACGACACATACTTGTTCAGTCCTCTTCGTGACTTTGCGGCTTTGGGCTGGAATATGTTTAACGGGTTTTTCTGAGGATGCTGTCCTTGCGTCCGGCCCGCATTTCTTTCATCACGTCGTTATGCGGGATCGTTGACATGCGGCCTTCATCGATCGCACGACAACGGGCTTCTGCTTCTTCCGACCAGGCCTCCTGTATTTGCCGGTCATTGCATTTGACCAGTAGAAAATCAACCAGATCAAGTTGCCGGCTTTCAGGCAGATTCAACGCTTCGGTTTCAATTTGTGCCATTGTCATAGGCATAACCCGGACTCCTTGTTTAACAATAAGATTATAGCTGTTAAATCGCTGTTTTTCAAGTAAGGTTGCAGGTCGATGACAGAGGGAAATTACATCATTCAATGCATGAATGGAAAAAATCATGTCATGCAAACTATCTTTTCTCGGTAAGAAATACGCGGGACGGAATGGCGCATAATATGGATTAGTTGACGGTGGCGGAGTTATCCGGCAGAACAGTGCTCCCATTGACTTTTTTAATGACCACAACGCCGTCTATAACTTTCCATTCCAGATTCAACTTATATTGTTTATTGACAAATGATATTACCGAATCCAGAACTTCGCTCATTGGTTTTGTTACGCCGGAGTCATCGTGAACATCCACCGCGATATCAAGTAAATTATTTACCTCCTGCGTCAGCACTATTCTAATCCCGGATATCTTTGAATATCCTTTTGCGAATTCCCTTAAAAGCGTCTGATTAAGATAGCCATACACTTTTTTCTCCCGCAGCATCCGGGAGGTTTCAGCGTTAACTGCACCATCCGGGTTGGTTTGGCTGGCAGCTTGTACCGAGAGAAATAATCCGCCCAATATTACAAATACAATTATCGTCTTGATTCTGCTTTTCATTTATCCTCCATGCAAAATTTTCGATGAAGAATGACAATGGCGATTCCGACCATTAAGCAGAATGCGGTATCGCAATAGAAAGGGAATGGTGGCAGGCCAAGTCTTGTGCCATGAACCCCGAGGATAATGCCTTCAAGAATGTTCAGCCAGCCTAATAATGGAATAAGCACCCGGTATTTTTCAGGCCTATAAGCTGAAAGCGCGAACAAGCAGCCAACTATAAAAAATCCGCCGCAAACCATCCGGAACCAGTAGTCCAGCATCGGGTCCGTTCCGATATTGCCGGCCCCGAGTTCCTGAAGATAGCCGGCAATCAGATACCATGGCAGAAATACGCCGGCAATGCATATTCCCCAGCCGAAAGCGCCAACCATAAGAAAGATTTTCAGCAGGCGCATATTTCTCAGTTCATTTATCATTATTTGCATCTTTTACTCTTTGTCTTCTCAGATAAAATATGCGTGTATTCAGGCAAAATGCAAGCAGGATTATAGTTGCAAATCCCGCCTTATTGCGAGTATATCTTTTGATGGTCTATGACGGGGCGGGATAAAACTTCGGAATATCCAATATCCAGCACGGAATGTCCAATATCCAAGGGTAAAAACGACTGCAGTAACGACACATACTTGTTCAGTCCTCTTCGTGACTTTGCGGCTTTGGGCGGGAATATGTTTAGCGGGTTTTTTTGAGGACTATGGCGCTGCGGGATAAAGCTTCGGAATATCCAATATCCAACAAGGAATATCCAACAGATGAAAGAAAGGCAGAAGAATTCAGGAGAAGTGACAAAAAACAGGTTCACACTTTTCGCAGGACTATGGCGCTGCGGGAAGGGAGATACAGTTTCAGCATGTTGCGGATTTCGTTGCCCTGCTGTTCGGGGAGGGTGAAATAATGCTGTCCGGGGGAGAGGCGGGCGTGGCCGCCGAAGTCCGGGGAGTCGGTGTCCAGTTCCAGGATGTATTCGCCGGGCAGCACTTCGACTGGATAATCGGTGTATGATTCAGACGTATGGAAGTTAAAGAAAAAGAACAGGCCGGCGCGTTCAAACGCCATTATTTTCTGTTCATCATTGATGTATAATTTCTGTGATCCGGAATTGATCAGATTGTATTTGTTCGCCATTTTAATCATTTCCCGGTCAAAGGACTGAAGGAAATGAAAACGCAGGTCGGGATTGTCCGCCAGTGACCACTGCCGTCTGGCGTAGTGATATGACCAGTTATTGCCTTCGCGGGGGAAATCAATCCATTCCGGATGGCCGAATTCATTGCCGATGAAATTCAGGTAGCCGTTGCCGGCGGTGGCCAGGGTTGCCAGACGCGCCATTTTGTGAATGGCCATGCCGCGGTCAACCGGCAGACTGCTGGAGTTTTTGTGCATGGCGTCATACATATCTTTGCCGATCAGGCGGAAGATGACGGTCTGGCCGCCGACAATCGCCTGATCATGGCATTCGACATAGCTGATCGTCTTTTCATCGCGCCGCCGGTTGGTGAGTTCATGCCATAAACCGGACATGCTCCATGATTCATCCGGGATATCGAAAAGCTTGAACCAGTAATCGGTCACGCCCATCGCCAGGCGGTAGTCGAAACCGCAGCCGCACTGTTCAACCGGCGCGGCCAGTCCGGGCATGCCGCTGACGTCTTCGGCAATGGTGATCGCATCCGGCCGGATCTGGTGAATAACTTTGTTCGCCAGCGTCAGGTAAGTCAGTGACTCTTCGTCCACCTGATTGCTGAAATAATCATGATAGCTGGTAAAGGCGTTCCCCAGCCCGTGATGTTTGTAGAGCATGCTGGTGATGCCGTCGAAACGGAACCCGTCAACATGGTATTCGTCCAGCCAGAAACGGCAGTTTGAGAGCAGGAAATGGAGCACCTGCGGTTTGGAATAGTCGAAACAGTAGGAATCCCACGCGGAATGGCTGCCCCGTTCACCGGCATGGAAATATTGATATTTAGTGCCGTCGAAACAGCCCAGTCCCTCGATTTCATTGCGCACGGCGTGGGAGTGGATCAGGTCGATAATCACGCGCAGGCCGAAGCCGTGGGCGACGTCAACGAGTTCCTTGAATTCCTCCGGCGTGCCGAAACGGGATGAGGCGGCGAAAAAATTGGAGACATGATAGCCGAACGAGCCGTAGTACGGATGCTCCATCACGGCCATGATCTGGATGGTGTTATAACCGGAACGGATGATCCGCGGCAGCACTTCCTCCTGGAACTGGCGGTAGGAGGAGACTCCGGCAAATTCGCGGGACATGCCGATATGGGTTTCGTAAATCAGCGGTGTCTTGCCGCCGGAATCCGGCGGGGTATTTTTCCAGCGGTAAGGCTGCGGCTGCCACACCTGGGCATTGAAGATCTTAGTCTGCTGGTCCTGGACTACACGCCGGACGTAAGCCGGCAGCCGGTCGCCCGAACCGTTGCGCCAGTGGATTTTCAACCGGTAAAGCATGCCGTGATGCATAGCGCCAGCCGGGAGCGCGGTTTCCCAGATGCCCAGCGCGCTGTCGCTTTTCTTCAGGCTGTATTTCGGCAGTTCTTTCCAGTCGGAAAAATCGCCGACCAGAAAAACTTCAGTCGCGTTCGGAGCCCATTCGCGGAAAATCCAGCCGCCGTCGCGGAAGTGGAGCCCGAAAAATTCGTGCCCGGACGCGAAATCGCCCAGAGAACGGCCTTCGCCGACGATTTTTCTTTCCATGTTTTCGGCGCGGAGACGGCGCGCGGCCAGCTGGTCAAGGTAAGGCGTCAGATAAGAGTCCTGCCGCAGTTCAGCAGTGACATTCGGCCGGTGTTTGAACATAGAATGTTCCTTTTAGATAGACGGTATAATCATCAGCGGATGAGCTGACGTTCAAGCATCACTTCGTAAATGTCTATATATTCCTGCGCGGTTACGGAATGGTTGAACCGGGCTTTGGATTCTTTCATGATCCTGGAAATCTGCTGCGCTTTGACCGCTTTCGGCAGCCGGTGGAATTTCATGGCCTGATCAATCGCCCAGCGCAGGCCGTTGCAATCGTAATTTTTGAAGACAAAACCGTTGCCTTCATTTTTCTCCAGGTCAAGGTGTTCCACGGTGTCATGCAGCCCGCCGGTGTCCATGACGACGGAGAGCGAACCATAGATCGGGCTGACCATCTGCGGCAGTCCGCAGGGTTCGAATTTGGACGGCATCAGCATGAAGTCGGAAGCCGCATATCCGAGATGCGAAAGGGCTTCGTCAAAAGCGCAGACCGCCACGCGTTTATGCAGATTATGGAACCTGACGATTTCATGGAAATATTTTTCATAAGCGCCGTTGGCGACAATCGCCACCTGGAGTTTTTCGCCCCAGTAGTCGGAAACCAGTTTATAAAGAATGTCGGTCAGGAGCTGGCAGCCCTTCTGTACCGGATCAAGCCGCGACGGCCAGAAAAATATCGGCGCGTTGGGATCAACATGCAGCCCGGTTTTGCGCTGGAACGCCACTTTGTTCTCGACCTTTTTCTCGGCGTGGTTTTCCGCGCTGTAGCAGGCTTCGATCATCATATCGGTTTCCGGATTGAAGGTTTCGTCCGGAGCGTTTAGAATCCCTTTGGCGCAGCCGGTTCTCTTCTTCTGGGATATTTCATATTGAATATTGCCGGGAATGAACGGATGCCGCCCTTCCACAATTTCATCAAGGAATGTCGGGCTGACGGTATTGATGAAGTGTGACGCGAAAATCCCGCTGGTCAGCATGTCCACCGGATTGGTGGAACGGGATTCCTCGTAATTCATCGGGGTGCGCTGGAAGTAAAGATTATTCCAGAAATCGGCCGAGTCAATGCCGCGGTCTTCGATATAATCCAGCGTTATCTTCTGGGTGTGGATGTTATGGACCGTGAACAGGCAGGGAATGCCCATGCGGCGCGCTGCGGCCGGAATCAGTCCGGTCATCCAGTCGTTGCAGTGAATCAGGTCCGGTTCGACTTTCGGAATAATGTTATTGATAATTTCGCGCTGGAAAGCCAGCGCGAATTTCAAACTGTCTTCATGGTAATTGCTGTAAACGGTGTCGCGGTAATAGAATACCCGGTCTTCCGCCAGATGAATCCTGGAATTGGACAGATGGCTTTTGTAAACCAGCAGTTCGCTGTTGATGAGCTTGCCCACATCAATGTGGAACATCCTGCGGTAATGCGGCAGGGCGACATGAACGTCCGCGCCCTGCTTGAATAACGCGGCCACCAGCGAAGCGGAAACGTCCGCCAGACCGCCGGCTTTCGCCTGCAGCATGTTGGACATGTTGCCCATTCCCTCCGGCAGATACGTGATCTCCGGCGTTACGATCAGGATTCTCGGATTTTTAGGGTTGGATGGTACTCTCATTGGTTGCTCCCCGCTGCCAGAATTACTCTTATTCCATTAAATATTACTAATATTCTTTATTCCGCCCACTTAATGAAACCCGGAATACTGTTGTCCCAGTCATGTCCGACCGGGGTTACCCGCGCCGTCAGACCGAAGCGTCCGGAATGATTGCAGGTCAGTTCGTATTCATACAGGTAATTGCCATTGCCCAGGTCGGAGGCCAGCGTCATCAGCGCGGTATTACTGTGCTTGATCTGATTCTGGCTGTCAACCGGTCCGTAATAGATCTCCACATCCACATCGTCGGGTTTCAGCTCGCCCAGGTAGACCTTGGCGGTCGCTTTAAATTTATCGCAGACATGCAGCGAGCTTAAATCCACGTCGGTTTGCGGGTTTTCAATATAAATCTGGTCGTGATAGCGGTCATAACGGCGCTTGCTGGCTACCATCTTAACAGCCATGCCGGCGTCATTTTTCATCAAATCGTCATAATTTCTCAGCGCCGGCCCGTAGAACCGTTCGTAGTATTCATTGACCATCCGGATGCTGGAGAATGACCCCAGGCCCATCTTGATGGATTCTTTCATCATCCTGACCCAGCGCTGCGGCAGATCGCCTTCAGAGCGGTCGTAGAAAGTCGGAATGATATCATTTTCAATGATGTTGTAAAGCGCCTGCGCCTCGATTCTGTCGCGGTCGTCGTTGTTGTCATAGCTGTCATCAGTGGGGATGCTCCAGCCGCAATCCGGGGAATAGCCTTCAACCCACCATCCGTCCAGGATACTGCAGTTAAGCACGCCGTTGATGGCGGCTTTCATGCCGGAGGTCCCGCTGGCTTCCTGCGGACGCAGCGGGGTGTTCAGCCAGACGTCCACGCCCTGGACAAGATATCTTGCCAGATTGATGTCGTAGTCTTCCAGGAACACCATCCGGTGGCGGACATTCGCATTATACGAGAAATTGATGATCTCCTGAATCAGGTGCTTGCCGGCCTCATCCGCGGGATGGGCCTTGCCGGCGAAGATGATCTGCACCGGACGTTCCGGGTCGGTAAGCAGCGCCCGCAGCCGGTCCGGGTCCTGCAGCAGCAGGCTCGCCCGTTTATAAGTGGCGAAACGGCGCGCAAACCCGATGGTCAGAATATCCTGGTTCAGGATGTTTTTGGTGCTGATCGCTTCCCGGGACGAGGCGTTGCGGTTTCTCATCTGCAGTTTCAACCGGTTACGCGCATGGCGCACCAGCGTCAACCGGCACATTTCATGGGTGTGCCACAGTTCCTCATCCGGAATATTGTCAATCATGGTCTTGTGTTTCTTGGAGCACTGGATTTCCATCCAGCCGGGGCTCAGGTAGTGATCGAACAGCACTTTATTGCGTTCGGCTATCCATGAAGCGACATGAACGCCGTTGGTGATGTGCGAGATGGGAATTTCGTCAATCGGGCGTTCCGGCCACAGATCTTTCCACATCTTTCTGGCGACTTCCCCGTGCAGCCGGCTTACGCCGTTGGTGAAGTTGGCCATGCGCAGTCCGAGAATGGTCATGGACATTTCATGCGCGTCTTTGTTCTGCGGCGGCATGCCCCAGTTAAGCACGCGGTTGACGTCGATGCCCATTTCGTTCATCAGGACTTCAAGATACGGCTTTAACAGGCCGACTTCAAACACTTCGTTGCCGGCGGGGACCGGCGTGTGTGTGGTAAAGATGTTGGAACGCCAGACGATTGTCACCGCGGTATCGAAATCCATCTTCTGCGTCTGCATCAGATATGCGATGCGGGCGAGACTCAGGAACGCGGCGTGACCTTCATTCATGTGGCAGACAGACGGCACATAACCCATTTTGATCAGGGCCTGGAAACCGCCGATGCCCAGCAGCAGTTCCTGATGCAGCCGCATGCGTTTGTCGCCGCCGTACAGCCGCCAGGTGATTTCCTTGAAATCCGGGGGATTTTCAGGAATTTCCGTGTCGAGGAGGATCAGCGGAATATTGCCGACATCCATTTTCCAGACCGCGGCCGTGACTTCACGGTCAAGCAGGCGGAGTTTAACATTCACTTCATTGCCGTCTTTATCCTTGGCACGGGTAACCGGCATGTAATTAAGTTCATTTTCCGGATAGCGTTCATTCTGATAGCCGTTGCTGTCGAGCTGCTGCTTGAAATAACCCTGACGGTAAAGCAGGCCGACGCTGACGATCGGCAGATTCAAATCGGAAGCCGCTTTCAGATGGTCCCCGGCCAGTACGCCCAGGCCGCCTGAATAAAGGCGCAGGCTTTCATGAATCCCGTATTCCAGCGAAAAGTAAGCGGTACGTCTTTCTTCAATACCGATATCCTTTTTGACATGTTTCCGGTATATTACTTCAACGCTCTTGAGAATTTCCAGAAATCCTTTGTCATGAGCAAGTTCTTCAAGATGCTCCTGGGAGACCAGGTTAAGAAACAGGCGGCTGTTGCCGTGAACCGCGCGCCAGAGCGAAATATCAATCCGGCGGAACAGTTCGATGGCTTCATAATTCCAGCACCACCACATATTGAACGAAAGTTCATCCAGAAAGCTGAGCTGTTCCGGAATTTTCGGATTGACGTTAAAGAGTTTTAATTTTTCCATAATTTATTCTTTCCATAAGGTTGTCCGGAATTGCACCAGCCGTCGCTTATCCGGATTATATACAGTTGATTATCAGGATTTTTGCATCAGCAAAAATAATACTCGTAAATTTGCAGGCTTAAACCCTCCTGAAAAACATCTAAAAACCGTGTTTTCGTACACGGAAGATCTTAAATCTATGATACTGCGCATACAATACCAGACAGAGACGGATAGTTCAAACCCGCTTACGTTTGATTTTTCAAATATTAGAGAATGAATCCGGACGGCAAGCCGTTTACGGGAGAAGTTTTTGACAATAAACACCCTTCCGGAAAATCTGCCGGTCAAATTAATTCAAGACTTTCAAATTGGGAAATTTCAGTCAACAGTAATAACGCTGTTCAGCGTTCCCATTTCATTCGGCCTGAAATTGGGATTGCCGGGATCAACACACCA
>CAIMFA010000259.1 GCA_903840185.1 uncultured Lentisphaeria bacterium
AATAATACTCCAGTAATATTTGTTATTGCGGTTTATCTTTTTGGCTTGAAGGCACTTTCATCATTAAGTATACGCCGTAGAACACCAGCGCCAACGCCGCCAGAAACAAAAAGCTGATTTTCTCCTGAAGCAGAACTAATGAAAGCACCATGGTCATGGCCGCGCTGACATAGCCGAACGCGCCAAGCTCTCCGGCTTTTAAATATTTCAGTGCGGAGAACCAGCACATGTAGGCGATGCCGTTGGCACATATTCCAAGATAGATTATCCCGAGCCAGACGCGCAGCGGCAGATCCAGCGACAGATTACTGTCGCTTAAAACAATGACCGGTAGCAGCAGCAGTTCGGAATTAATGCCGTTATTGCGCAGGCGCTCCAGATTTTCCAGCCTGGAATCCGCGATCTGTTTCACGCCGCCAGCCAGCATAGCCGACGCAACCGCCGGTGAGCCGCAGGTGCATTTGACTACTCCGGCAACAGCGATACCCCGCTTTCCGCATAGCGCAGTAAGCGCTGCCGCATTTCCGCGAATAACATCAAGATTTATTTCGATTGCTGGATATTCCATGATTCCCGGCCTTTGCTGAAAACTGACTGTCAGAGATTCTTCAGCTCAATTGAGGATGACTCTTTGACGGCTTTAAGCACCAGTGTCGTCTTCGAACTCCTGATGCCTTTGATTTTACCTATTTCACTCAGAAGCTCCGCCAGCGCATCACTGTCCACCACCCTGACCTTGATCAGGTAACAATAGTCGCCGCCGACACTGTAAATCTCCTGGATAAAAGGCAGTTTTGCCAGCTTGTAGCCGATTTCGGTAGCCCGATGCTTTCATTAAGTGATAAGTCCGATAAATGCGGAGAGATTAAGCTCAAACAATTTTATAGTCCAGCCGTGTTTCATAACCGCTGATATAACCGTTATTTTCCAGTTTCCTTTTGATTACCCTGTTCATTGGTTTACTGCTGGACTTTAGGAATGCAAAGGGTGCACGGGAAATAAGTTCTGACAGGAACACGCCCCGGGGTTTTGATACGGTTAACGCATTCTTCGATGATTCTTTTGCCCATGAGTCGCCAGTCTGTCGTGATGCATGGGGTTGGATGACAAGTATGATCGATCAGACTCCTGCCATCAATCCCCAGGGTCTTGTAAACTTCCGGAAGCCTTTGTCCGAACTGTTCATAGTATTTTTCTGAGTTGCGTTGAAGAAGCCAGCCGGAAGTAAAGAGATATCCGCAATTAAGATCCAAACCGGAAAAATCAATTGTCTGTTCAGACATGATTATTTCTGCCTCTTTGCCCATCCCCTTCCATCGTTCCATGAAAAGATTGGCTCGATTTTTTAATGCCGGTATATCTGGGGTGAAAATACATACTTTTTTATTTCCCAACTCTGAAAAATATTGAACCGCCAATTCAGCGGCGTTAAACGGGTCGAGGTCGAAAATTGAAACTTTGCCGTTCATTGATTTATGCCATTCTGCGGCCACAATGGGAATGGGAAGAGTCAGATCCTCCAGCGTCCGGTCATATTCGCCAAGCATTATAATGCCGTTGGTGCCGCGGCTGATTTTTGCAACTTCTTCGTTTGATACAAGGTCATATCCAAGATATGTAAACAGCAGTGAATATCCTTTTTGAACAGCCTCTGACTGGAGGCTGTGGAATATTTCGGAGAAAATACCTCGATTATTTTCACTCCACAGCAGGAATACCATGAGACGTATTTCAGCATCTGGAATTTCATATGAAGGGAGAGATTTGACGAAAGTTCCTTTACCCGGAACAGTTTCAATCAGATTCATGCCGCAAAGACAGTCCAACGCGCGTTTGGCTGATCCTAAAGAAACGTCAAACTCATTCATCAGCGCGCGAATGGATGGAATACGTTTTCCTTCCACCATGCTACCTGAGTGAATACTTTCTCTCAGATAGTCAATCATCTTTATTGCATTTACCGGCAAAGTTGTGTTCTGCATGAAATCCTCTATAGTTCTATTAATTTTAAAAATAGCGTTTATTTGCCTGTTTTCAACATAAAATTATGGGGGAGACTATTTATAAACCAGCCATAACGGTTTCTGCGGCGTGGTTACCGCAGAAGAAGGCGCCATTACAGCCGTAGTTTTCTCTTTGGTTACATGGCCGTCGGCCCACATTACATTAACGGAATCATCATGCATCTGCCAGATAATGTCGCTGGCGGTGGGATAGTAATAGGCCACATAATATCCGGTACCAGGCAACGGGGCACCGCTTGCTGATACACGGGTGTTATCAAGCAGAACAATAGTACTGCTTGGTTTTTTCATCCGGATATTTTTGATGCCGAGTCTTAATGCACCGGAAGCAACGTCGCCGCCAACATACGTATTATATCCGTATGACGGGTTAATCCACTCTTTAAAGTATGCGTAATTCGGTCCGGTTTTTTTGAAAGCAACATCACTTCGCGATACACTATCTGCTTCAGTGCAAAGCAAAAGATCAGGACTTTTGGTGTACAGGATTATTTGATAAGGCCAGTAGATGGCGTTCCCAAAATCAGCATATCCCGGATAAAATCCGTCGGAATCTGATTGATACTGATCAAAAGAGATTCCAAGTTGCTTCAGATTGTTGGCGCATTTTATTTGTTTGGATTTGCCGCGCGCCTTGTTCAGCGCCGGAAGCAGCATGCCGGCGAGGATTGCGATGATCGCGATCACAATGAGCAATTCGATGAGTGTGAAAATTCTTTTTTCAGTTTTCATTATCGTTTATCCTTTATTTTAGGGATTGACTGGTTTTTACGTTTTTTATATCGACTGGGAACGTGACTTTGACTACGCTGTTGCCGGGGATATCCAAGTCCGGTCGATCATGTGTGCCGCATGTTTCAATACTCCAGCAGGCTTTATCGCCTGGTATTCCCAATGTATCGAGCATGTCAGGAGGACAGGTCAACGCCTGCACTTCCGCCGCCCCGGTAAGCGCAGTACCGTACTTTGTATTAATCGTGACGCGAATTGCTTCGGGCTTCGTATTGACGAAAATCATACTTATCGAATCGCGGTTTGCATTGGTCGCGGCGAGCCATTCCAGATCGCCTGCGACATTTTTTACTTCATGGTAGAAACTTTTATAGAACAACGCACTGGACATTTTTCCCAGATCTGCCTGGTGATCAAGCAGCAGAGGATGGCTGTCAATCAGGTCATTGCACATCTTGGCAACCGGACCGAACGCACCGAGCGCGAATCGCGGTTTACCATCGGGATTACCGGTATCCGACAGTACAGTGGTACCGTCCGGCGGCCATTGCTTCATCCATTTAGTTCCGTCAGACCAGTAAAGCCCCCCGGAAAAAGCGAACAGCGAATGCGCACAGGAATAATCCATTTGCGGAGAAGCCATCATCAGCAGGACAAACTTCGCTTTCCAGAGCGCTCCGGTACGGAATGAACGGTGGCACCACAAGTTTTCACCTGAGCGGTCACGCCATTCGGTATTGACAAGTCGCCAGTTTTGACTGTTCGGCTGCGCCAGCAACAGTTTATAATTCGTCTCAATTCCTTTTGCATTAGAATTGTAGTCCTCCTCCGCACCGTAGGAATGCTGTATTCCGTAACTGATATATTTCGCCGTTTCTCCTAGTTCCCTGATTACGTCGCCTGACCATTTCAGATGAGTCTGATAGATATCAGCAGCACTGCCTTTTATTTCCGGGTTTCCCGCTGTCATGCGCTTCATGACCTCTTTGACATCGGGATTATCCGGAGTACAGATAAAAGTCGGAATTGCCAGTTTGATATCAGGCTGGACTGTCCGTACCGCCTTTACCAGTTCTTTTACATAGGCGGCGTATTCTTCCGGCTTCCAGTTTTGATAAGATTCATTGCCGATTTCCCATACTTTCGCCAGATGCAGATAGTTATGGTCCTTTAGCCATTTGACGTAAGCCGCCGCTTCTTCCGCCGCCGCTTTGTAATGTGCCGGATTGTTCACCATCGCATAGGAGTTGTTGTCTTTCTGATTATAATATGTGCTATCCGGGAACATCGGCAGTACCACAATCCGGTTTTCCTGGCAGAAACTCCAGAAAGATTCGGGAGTAAACCACCAGTCCAGTTTATTCTGCATCCAATTTATCTTTACATCTTTCAACTTGGGATACAGATAAGCCATTTGTTCCGCCTGCATCATCCTGGTCGGTAGTTCCCCGCGCCACGAATAACGATTCATTTCCGCAAAACGTAAACAACGTACTCCGGCAGCCTGGCAGTATGAACTGAATTTATCGCGCCCCGCGGTCAGCATCCAGTTAAAATTGAAGCCGCAGGCAAAATCTTCCGCGTCATAACCGACATAGCTTTCAGAGAGAGATTTTGCAACAGTTGAATTATCCAGCTCGATTGTTTTTATTTGTCCGGCATCATTGTGTGTCCAGGCCGCACAGACTGCTCCTAGCATTAAAATGTAGCGTAAACTTGTTCCCATTTCCATTTCCTTTTGATTACTGTTGATGTCTGTTTTATATTATAGAACAGTTTGAAACAATTGTCAATACCAGTTTGACTTTTTTACGATATTTTTTATATCCGAAGAATTTAATGCTCTGTGGAAAGCCAGATCTGTCTTGTTAAAAATAACAGGTCATTTTTTAAGATAAAAAACTTAAATATCTTTTTGGG
>CAIMFA010000260.1 GCA_903840185.1 uncultured Lentisphaeria bacterium
AACTGCACGCCTGCCTCGCCGTTCCATTTGCCTGCCTCCTTGTCTATTTGTTGAATGACTATAGGACAAGATAGCACAGCGCAAACTAAAAGTAAACAGGCGATTTGATTTTTAATTGGAATAACCAGCGTGGCGGAGTTCATGGCCGGCGGACGACTTGGCGGCCGTTATCTGGTCTGCAATGCCCGGGGCGAAATGGGCATGGCGGTTATCAGCATGGTCGCGATGTACGAACTTTTCTATGAGGCCGGTTTTACTATAAACTGGTGGCAGATGATGACCATTCCGCTGGGCTTGTTTATCGCGCTTACCGGATATGTATATTACCGCTACCGCGAGACCCGCGCGATGACACTGGCACAGTTTTTTGAGATCAGATACAGCAAATCATTCCGGCTGTTTGCAGGCTTTCTCGGCTTCCTGTCCGGACTGATAAATTACGGTATTTTCCCGGCGGTGAGCGCGCGTTTCTTCGTATATTTCTGCGGACTGCCGCAGGATGTACTTTTCCTTAGTTATAAGATTCCGACCTTTGCCATTATTATGGCTATTTATCTGACACTGGCGTTAATAATGACTCTGACCGGCGGCCAGCTTACAGTTATGATCACCGACTGTGTTGAAGGCTTGCTGGCGCTGGTGATGTTCATTGTTATCATTGTTGCGCTGCTGGTCATATTTGACTGGTCGCAAATCCAGGAGGCCATGTCGCATGCGCCTGCCGGCAAATCCATGCTTGACCCGTTCGATATCAAAAATGCAAAAGATTTCAATATGTGGTATGTCCTTATCGGGGTGTTGGGCAGCATTTACGGGGTCATGGCCTGGCAGGGCGGACATGCGTTTAATTCCTGCGCAAAAAATGCCCATGAGGCAAAAATGGGGGCAATTCTCGGTACCTGGCGCAATGCATCAAAAGGCGTGATGGTAACCCTGCTGGCAGTATGCGCGATAACTTTTTTAAAGCATCCCGATTTTGCGGCAGGCGCCGCACAGGTGCAGGAAGTCCTGAACAAAATTGCCGATCCGCAGGTGCAGAATCAGATGCGCATGCCGATAGCGATAAATCTAATGCTGCCGATTGCAATCAAAGGGATGTTATGTTCAATCATGCTGTTCGGCCTGCTGGCGTGCGACAGTTCGTATTTACATTCCTGGGGAAGTATTTTTATTCAGGATGTAGTTCTGCCGCTAAGGAAAAAACCGCTTACTCCGAAGCAGCACATCAACCTGCTGCGCTGGGCGATTATCGGCGTGGCGCTTTTCGGCTTCTTTTTCAGTCTGCTCTTCCGGCAGACCGAATATATCCTGATGTTCTTTGCCTTAACCGGAGCAATCTTCCTCGGCGGAGCGGGTTCAGTCATTGCCGGCGGCCTTTACTGGAAAAAAGGCACCACTGCCGGGGCCTGGGCGGCAATGATTTCCGGTTCCGGGCTGGCGGTAGGCGGAATCATCCTTCAGCAGTGCTGGAAGACAATCCATCCATGGCTGCTGCAACTTTTTCCGAATATTCCGTTTATCGTTGACAATGCCGCAAAGTTCCCGGTCAACGGTCAGATCATGTTCTTCTGGGCAATGGTTACTGCAATTACATTGTACTTCATCGTCTCGCTGCTCACCTGCAAGCAGGATTTCAATATGGAAAGAATGCTTCACCGCGGCAAATACGCGGTTGCAGACGACAAAGTCAAAATCGAATTTGAAAAGAGATGGTCATGGAGTTCCATCATCGGCATCGATGAGCATTTCACCAAAGGCGACAAGATGATTTCAGCCAGCGTTTTCACCTGGACGATGTTCTGGTGGATTGTGTTCATAGTCGTCACGCTGTGGAACGTGTTCAGCAGATGGCCGTTAAGCTGGTGGGCAACCTACTGGCACTATTATGCCATTATCATCCCGCTGGTAATCGGGATAGTAACCACCGTCTGGTTTCTATGGGGAGGCATCCGCGATCTGCACGAACTGTATATAGACCTGAAGACTTATAAATCAGACGCCTCCGACGATGGCACGGTTACTCTGGCCGAAGAGCAGGTGCTGCCGGATAATTACGTTGATTTTGTAGAGTCGGAAAACGAAAACATGGATGAACCCAAGCCTTATCCGGGTAAGCCTTCGAAAATGGATTGATACATGATGATTATGAAAATTGATCTGGCTGTTTTTATTCTTGCGGCAGCATTTCTTTCATCCGTCGCCGGAACTGGCGAAAATGAGTTTACGTACAAAAATTCATATGACGGCTCAACCCGGCAGGCGGCCTGTTACATACCAGATAACCTGGAAGGTAATAAAAAATATCCGCTGCTCGTGGTGGCGCATTATATGAGCGGAGACCGATTTACCGCGCGCCGCCTTGGTTACAATCAGGAATGCGAAAAGCGCAAATGGCTTCTGGTCTGTCCTGAATTGCACGGAAAACGCCAGCCGGGGCAGAATTCCATGGCCGCGCTGGAAGCCCAGCATGACATAATTGACGCAATTGACTATATGAAGAAAAACTATGCGGT
Source organism: uncultured Lentisphaeria bacterium (assembly GCA_903840185.1). Classification (GTDB taxonomy): domain Bacteria; phylum Verrucomicrobiota; class Lentisphaeria; order Victivallales; family Victivallaceae; genus CAIPAT01. Next base: position 2,514 of record CAIMFA010000260.1, read on the forward strand.
TGATGACACCAGAATATATATTTCAGGCAGATCCATGGGGGGAATGCTCACTCAAATCATGATGGCTAAATATCCGGACCTGTTTGCCGCCGGAGTAGCGGGCGAAGGCATTTCCGATCTTACCACCCTTAAATCGATTGATTCTGTAACCAAAGCGGTCAAGGACGAATGCGGCGATCCGGACAAAAACAGTTTTGAATATCTGCGCCGGTCTTCGATCAATTATGCTTCCAACTTTGCATACGCTCCGCTAATCATGTGGCACGGCACCAATGATATTTTTGTTCAACCGGAACAGTCGGAGACCCTGTATAATGAAATTAAAAAATACAACCGTTTTCAGGATCAGGTCTGCTGGCTGAACGCCGCTGCGCACTGTCCGGCAAATTATACTTCAGGCTGGGTCTGCGACAAGCTGCAGTATTACGCCAACGCCGGCGATGTTACCCGACTCCGCACGTTCAATAAACTCAAGCTGGTGACCGATGAGGATAAAAAGTTTTTCTGGCTGCGGCTGGTTCCGGCGGAAAACGATAAATTTGGTCAAATTGATGCGGATATCGATGCAGGCGGCATCCTGAACTTGAATTGCAATAATCTGTCCAAAGTTGAAGTTGATTTAAACCTGGTCTCCAGGCTGAACAATATCAATGCCTGCAAGGTTGAATCAAATCAGCCGCTGACAGTCGAAATATATCGTGGCAGTGCGCTGCTTTGCAAGGATAGCGGCAGCAATTTCACCATGGCTGTCACCAAATAATTACACATTATTTTTATTCGCAATATAATCCCGGCAGAGCCGCAGCGCAGACTTTCTTACCAGCGAAAAATCCAGCGGCTTGGTGAAGCAGCGGTCAACCCCGGAAAGCATCAGGCGCTGCCGGTCTTTATCCGACAGATATCCGGCGATAAGGATTACCGGCAATTTACGCAACTTCTTGTCGGTGCGGATAGTGCATATTAAATCAAAAGTATTGACCTGGGATAAAGCATTGGACAATATCAGCAGACTGAAATTCCCCTTAAGCAGAGTATCCATCGGGTCAGTTCCGTCTTTCATGCAGGACGCTTCATAACCGTCATTTTTCAGGATAGACTCTAAAATAGTGGCATTATCGCGGTCATTGTCGGCGATCAGCACTTTATATATTTCCGATTCTTTTGTCAAGTCAATTGCAAAATCATCTTCAAACATGACATTAGGCGTAGTTTTGATTAAATCATCAATGCTCGGCTCCGTATCTCCTGAATTATCCATAACAGCATTGGCTGATGATTCCGGCGTGACATCCCATTTCCTGAATTCAATACGAAATTCAGAAACCGCTTTGCTGTTGGATTCAGCAACAAAAACCGCACCGAGTTCAAGCGCCTTCCTCTCCGCGAAGACAAGATTCAGCAGGGTGCTGTTAGTCAACTCCAGCCGTTTTTTTGAATCTTCATTACGATACCGGTTGAATTGATCGGCCAGCCGGTCTCCTGGAACTGATTTTTTGCTGTCTCTAACCCAGAAAATTATTTTATTCGACGAGCGTGCACACCCGCATGAAATTACTTCGCCGTCGCCGGATACTTTTGAAATCGCATTAATCAGAATACTAAAGATTCCTGCAAGAATATCCTTGTCGGTTTTGAGATATTCCGGAATATCCATGGAACAATTATTTTGAATTGTAATATTTTCTTCATGCTGCAGAAATGAATTATGGGTCACCAGTTCACGCATGAAACCGGCAGTATTAAATTCCCCCGAGTTCACGGCGTCTTTCCGTGAGTCAATTTCGGATATCTTAAGCAGATCAGCGACCTGAAGATTCAAAGAAAGAGCATTGCGCATGATTCCGTTAATCTTTCTGTCAAGCGCCTTGTCGTAAAGCCCGTTTCTGATGTCGTTCTGGATTATTTCAGCATAGCCGATGATCGAATTTAACGGAGTTCGAAGTTCCGGCGAGAGCCGGACAAGAAATTGCGACTTTACATCGCTCACCGTTTCAGCGCTTTCCCGGGCTTTCTTTTCCCGCTCCTGGCTCTTTTTTAATTTATGCGTATAACGGTAAAGGCGGTCCCTTAAGTAGTTAAGCGTTTTAATCAGCTGGTCTATTTCGAAATCTCTCCCCGGCGGAACAGGAAGCAGCGGCGGGAACTGACCGCTCGCCAATGTATTGGCGAACTGGACCGCCGCGGAAAGCGGTTTTACCAGATTGCGGGAAAAATTCAACATCAAATATATCATATAAAGGAATCCGGCGGCAGTAATACTGAAAAACACCAGAACCACAACCATTTTTTCCCGATAACCGGCGTCTTCCAGCTTTTTCTGATAAACCGCAGGCAAGTTTTTAATCTCTTTATCCCGCTTTTGCTGTACATCCATCATTTCTTCGCTATAAATAAAAAGCAGCGCAATCAATAACAGCAGGAACAGGAAAAGTCCAGTGAGATATAACACATACTTTTTAGCAATCTTCATAGTAAACCTCTCCGAGATAACATCAAAGTCGGGCTGTGATATTTTAAGATTTTATTCCACATGCTTCAAGTTCCCCATATATGCAGCCATTATTCAACGGGAAAAAACCGGCTCAATATTATCTGCCGGGATTTTTCCACTTGTAATACATTCCCGGTATACCGGAATGCGGACACACCATGCTTTATAAGGCCAGGAGTCAGCAGCGGCCGCTGATAAATTGTTCTGCAAATCATTCAAATTCTTTGTTAATTCCTGTTTGGCTGCATGTGAATACAGATTTTTAACGAACAAAGCAAAACAGGCAACATTCCACGCCTCTGTTTCCGATACAGGAATGTTATCCGTCAGATATTTCCCGGAAAGAGCCGGATTTGCCAGAAAATCAATAATGATCTTAAATTTATCTGCTGCCGGGACTCCGGCGGCGGCCAGACGCTGCGATACTGCCGCGCATTTATCCGCCGCCAGGTCATCATTGTTGAGATAGGCGCATAAAGCGGTTACCATGGCCGCCTGCCGCCTGACTTTAGCGGCGGATTTAACATTTTCGAATTCAAATGCGGCAATTGAAGCGGCATGGGCTGAATCACCCAGGGCAAGAGCACTGGAAACAGAAGGGAGACAATCGGCATTGCTGATTTTTTCCGGAACTGCTTTGGCTGACTTTTTAGAAATATTGTGGATGACCAGACTTGCGGCAATAATTGTAATCAGACATAGCGCCGCGATTAAATAATTTTTTATCCGCAGATAAAACGGGACGCCGGAATTGACAGGTTTTCGCTTATTACTTTCATTATGCGGGGATATTATTTTTAAAACAGTATTCAGTTCACGTATGACCTCACGGTATCCGGGACGTTCCAGCGGTTCATACGCCAGCATGCGCCTGACAAGCGAGGCCAGCGCAGGGGTCACATCGCTTCGCAATTCACTCACCGGCGTGAATGCGCTTTCCTTCCGTAATTTCAGCATCTCTTCCTGCTCTGAAGAATCATACGGAGCGCGGCCGGTCAGCAATTCATAGAACGTTGCTCCAAGACTGAAAATATCCCCTTGAAAATCTTCCTTGCCTTCCTCGAGTTTTTCCGGGCTGACATAATGCGGGCTTCCCCAGCTGCCGGTGACTTCCACCAGTTGATTTGACCGGTTATCAAAAATCGCATGGGCAATGCCGAAGTCGCCGATTTTAACATTTCCATCCGAATCCAGCAGGATATTGCCGGGTTTAACATCATGATGAATGATGCCGTGCCTTCTGGCATTGTCAAGTCCTTCGGCAATGTCAATCATCCAGCGCACAACTTTATCAAGGGGAATTGTCTGCAGCATGGCGATCTGATGCTCCAGAGAACCGTTCCCCATATATTGCATTACAAAAAACGGCTGTTTTTCAAATTCCCCGCAGGAATAAATGGGAATAATGCCGTAATGATTAAGCGCGGCCGCAATTCTGGCTTCATGCAGAAAGAGGTTGGCGGAATGCTCCAGCACGGATATTTCATCTTTCAGTACTTTGATGGCGACTTCGCGGTCGAGAGTCAGATCAAGCGCCCGGTAAACATTTGCCATCCCCCCCTGCCCGCACTGTTCCTCCAGCAGATAATTGCCGAACCATCTGGGTACAATCATATCAGCGCCGCAGGAGGGACATGCAAAATGCGAGAATGGCTCAAGATCCGAAACGTCAAGCTTCTGAAGACATGAATGACATGATACTTTCAAGGCGCCGGGCGGCGGCGCTGCCGGTTTCGCTGCGGCAGGAGCATTATTGAATATGATCGTATCTTTATTGTCAAAGTACCATATTGCCTTAGGGTTGATGAAGAAATCAGTATCTATAGGAAAATGCTATCCAATAGTTCGCTAGTAGATGCACCATGCGCACCTGAAACATTGGAAATGTTATCAAAGTTTAGCGTTTTAACAAGACTTCGGGATCATGAAAACTCAACCTTATACAGCAAAATGCGTGTGTATAATGGTGTAAACATTAAGGAACAAGATCCAAAAGCAAAAGCTATTCAAGAGTATAAGGACTATGCTGGAGTTGATGAAGGTATGAATGGTACATCAACACGATTTGCATTCAAGATACTTTCAAGCACTTTCAACTATGATCCAGAGGAAACTGCAGCTGATCCAATATTACTCCAAATGGTTTTGGAAACTGCTATTAAACGCGAACAGTTCCCTAAAGAGATTGAAAACAAATACATCAACTTTATCAAGGAATATCTCTCAACCAAGTATGCAGAATCACTTTCCAAAGAGATTCAATCAGCCTATATTGAGAGTTATCAAGACTATGCACAAAGCATATTCAATAACTATGTGGATCGTGCAGATGCTTGGGTACAAAACATTGACTTTAAGGATCC
>CAIMFA010000261.1 GCA_903840185.1 uncultured Lentisphaeria bacterium
AGCAGACGGTCTTAACATAGTTTGTCCAGCCGTCCCAGTCTTCGACTGTCCAATATGTGTCAAAATAACCATGTACGCTTTGTTTGCCGGAGCCTTTGTAGCTGGATGCCCAAAGAGGGGCGGTCTGAAGGTCGCCTAAAATCTTTATTTTCCACTCACGGTAACGTTGTATGGCATCGTCGCGGAACTGCCATTTACCCTTTTCCGGTTCCAAATGATACCATCCTATATATGGAGTGCCGGCGTCATGGAGTCGTACCCAGTTGATCCCTGCCGCCTTCATCATGGGAATTATGATTGGCGAAGCCGCGAAATGACAGCCAAAGGGGGAGCTTGGCGCGTCTTCGTTCCAATGGATTGGACGGCGGACACGCGTAACTACCATCTCGTTGAATGGAGAGATTCGCTTGCCTTCGCGTTCAATCCAGGCCTCAATCCTGAACTGTCCTAACGGTCTGCCAGCCAAGACCGTCGAGAAATCTATCTCCCCTTTGCCTGGATTTGCGATGTCTGGCAGCGTCCGATCCTCTCCATAGATGGTTACTGCTTTGCTCTTCAGGACTGCGTCTTTTACGTTGCCGGTAATGCAATATTTGAGTTTTGCCGGTTCGTCGGCAAACTGTATTCTGGCGATTGAGGCATCGGATATGGGAAAGGCCAATGCCACTTCGCATTCGCCCTGTGATAGGTAGGCGGCATCGCCATCTCCAGCCCAGGCGCGGATGGTATCCAGCCATAGTGTACCACCCTTGCCTGTCAAAGCGATGGTCATGGACTTTGCCATTGGATTAGGCTTGAAGTCAAGGCGGACTGTAGTCCAGGAATTGGACGGTACAAGCGTCTTTTTTGCCAAGATGGACATATCTAAGTAGCCTCGCCCGAAGTTGTCGGTTATGACGGCAGTCCAGTCGCCAAATCCTTTGTACGAGAAAGATATGTGATTTTGGACGGAGGGATCGGATGTTTGGAATGGCTCTGAAAAAAGTCCTGTCCGCCTGGCGGATGCAGACAGTGCGGCTATGTGAATCTTAAGTGATGGAACTCCGCCTGGCCCAGGATTTGAGTCATCGGCTTCAACGGAACCAGCTTCAAATCCGCCGTCAAGAGACCAGCCAGATTGTAGTCCTAGCGGAAAACGGCTGTTGCGGAAGAAGTTGGCAATGCCTTTGCCAGGCCTTTTAATAGAAGCTTGCAATTCCCCCGCGGTGACTTTCGTTATCTTAATGCTGAGAATGTCCGTAACGCCTGCCTTCAAAGATAAGAAGCATCTGATGTCCTTGAATTCCTCATGTCCGGGCATCCCTCCCAAATTGGCATAAAGGGTGGACTTGACAAAGACATCTAGACTCCCTTGCGTCGTGTCGTTGTAATAGTAAGCATATGGCGGATCATTTTTCCTTAAATTAACAGATACAGGTGCATTACCACGTGAAACAACTTCTAACTTATATATGCCCCCGTTATCAAATCTCAGCTTGCCGGCGCTGAACTGGACAGCATCGTTAAATTCCGTGACGGCGAAACGAGTGAATACGATATCTCCATCCTTGACGAGCTCGGATTTTACGACAGACTTTGTCCAGCCCGGGAAGTCTGGGTCCAGACCTTCCGGCAACGTGCCCTTGAAAATGCCCTTTGCATGAATATTCCATTCCTTCCCTGGCTTTCCGAAATCGAAATCAGCGATAGTTTCTCCGGCACAAAGCGAGATTCCTGACAACAGACAAACTGTAAGTATAAGTATTATGTTTATTTTTATCATTTTAACAGCCACTTTATGCCCTATGCTTTTTTGCTTCATGAATTCTATTTTTGTCAGGCTTGTATTTTACCTGTTTTTAGCCTCGTACGGCAGACACTTCCATTTTGTCGTGGGGGATAGAGGTGTATACGGGATAGCCTCCCCTCTGTCCATTGAGTATAGTTGATTCATGGAAAGAGATGCTACATGCCCGTCTGGAAAGCCGAAATTACCACTTTTCTGGTGTGCCATGTAAGCTATTCCTGCATTCACAAACCAGCTTGAAAGCGGATCTGTAATGTCACGCGAACTCAGAGTGGCGCCCTGTGAAGTTGGCACTCCGTGAGTAAGATCACGTCGACTCAATGTGTCGCCAATGTATGGAACATCAGAACGCAATGAGCTCAGCACTGGCAAATAGAAGCCACCGGCATTAGGTCCGCTTACAATTTCCTTGCGGAACCCGAACTGGCCAGTCCATCGTACTCCATAGGAAAAACAAGACAGAGATTGCCCCGGATTGACCGGGGAAGTAGCGCCTGACATGGTAGTAGGAGTGTTAATTACCGGTAGAGTTTCCGGACACGAAAACACATTGGTGAGTTTAACCACTTGCGCGTACGGAAGTCCGCTATTGTTTATATAGGACTTGGGTAACATATTTGTCGTCATTAGTAAGTCTGGCCAGTAACGCTGGGTTTGTAATCCATCGGCTATTGAGCCACAAACTCCAAAACCGCGATAGGCATCTGCGTACATGGTAATACCAGTCAGAGACTGCTTTTGATTGCTCACGCAAGTTGCCGAACGGGCCTTTATTCTCGCGTTGCTCAGCGCCGGCAGCAGCATTGATGCCAAAATTGCGATGATGGCGATCACCACGAGGAGTTCGATGAGCGTGAAATTCAACGACTTGCAATTTTTGCTCACATTCATTGACGTTTTTCGATTTGTCTTCGGGAACATGTTAGTTTTCATTCTCTACCCCTTTCCTTGTTAGTTTTTAAAACTCATTATTAATCACGAAAAGAAAAACTTATTTCTCACAGAGTCCACAGAGAGCACAAAGAAAAAACAGGAGTCAGTGAATGACGCCGTATAACGCCGTCATTCGCTGACTTGTATTTCTTTTCTTGCTTCATTCTTCGTGTGCTCCGTGTTCTCCGTGAGAGACTGTACTGTTATGCATTACCGCATTAGTTTTTAAAACTCATTTTATCCAGTATGAATGAATCGAATTCCAGTTTCAGGATGACCGCCTCATTCGCGAGTTCATCCGCCGGAATGTTCCAGATATGCAGA
>CAIMFA010000262.1 GCA_903840185.1 uncultured Lentisphaeria bacterium
ACAAGAACTCGGGCTGCTCTGAATACGTTTGATATTGTTTTGCTAAATCAGTTATGTATTGGAATTGTGTTTGCATATTTATCCTCATTATATGTTATGTCAAATTAAAATAGCCGAAAAGCAGAAGAATACAATAATTTGTAATAATGTATTGAACTCATTAAAGAAACGTCTGTGTTTACGTTTTTGAGCAATAAAACACCAAGTTATTGCATTCGTCCATTTTTTAAATCGGGATCAAACTTTCTTAAATCGAGGTCTGATTTAGCTTCGGCGTTTTTATTGCTTTAAAACCATGAATTGACTGAATTTTTTGATAAAGCGTTAATATGCCGCATTGCTGGCGCTTTTGATCTGCCGGAATTTAAATTACCTCAAGCTTCCAGCTTGAACAGTCGCAAGAAGTGGCTAAAACCACTGGTCCCGCAATCGCGGGATCCCGCGACTGCGGGAATGCTTGCGGTACTATTTAAAACAAAGCCGGTCAGGCGACCGGCGCTCCCGGGGGTAATGCAATTCATCTTTTATCCTGTACATCCTGCGGATCCCTGTTAAATTCAGTGTGCCAGTACCAGGCGGAAGCCGCCGTAGCGGGAGGGCTCGAAACTAATTAAACGGGACCTGCATTCCATGCTTAAGGGAAGGTTATTGCCCCAGGAGGCGCCGCGCCACGAATCGAACGATAAATCCGACCGCGTTTTTACGGTGCATTCCCAGGCATTGCCGCCGACGCCGTACAAACCCCAGTCGTTTACGCCGCTTTGTTCAACCGGACAGGAGACCTGGAAACCATCTTTGTAGCCGGCGATTCTCGCCCATTCGCCGCCAGCTTCCCGTCCGGCATAGTTGCCGTATGTCGGCGGGACTTCATCCCCCCACGGATATAAGTGTTTGTCGCCGCACTGGCAGAATGTCATCCATTCATCCCTGGTCGGCAGACGGTAGCTGTAACCATCAGGCAGCCGGCCGGCCTTCTGTTCCTGTTCAGTCAGCCATTTGGCGTATGCGACGGCATCGTCAAAGGAAATAAATACCACAGGCTGGCGGTCGCCGTTCAATGAATGTTTTTCATAGCTTCTGCTGTCGTGAGCCGGCTTGAATTTGCGGTATTCCCCGTTCGTAACTTCATATTTTCCGACCCAGCACTCCAGCGCCTTGATCCAGACGAATTCCATGCCGACGGACGGCACCGTCCAATCGGTACCCGCAACCGGGAGTGTCTGCTCTGCGGCGAACAGCGCCACGCCTGCTATAAACGTTAATGTCAGCAATAATAATTTTTTCATTCACGCTCCTTGCATGCAAATAATATCGCTGAAAATATATCAAAGTCAACCACGGAGAAATAATTGAAAATTGAAAATTGAAAATTGAAAATGGGAAATGGGCAACGGGAAGTAATTGAAAATTGAAAATTGAAAATGAAGAGCAGGAAAAACCAGTTTTGTCCCGCGGATGCGGGAAGGAAACGGAGCGCTTAGCGCGGCATAGCCGCAACCAAACTTAATATCCAATATCCCGTCCCGCAAAGAGGGATCCCGCAGGGCGGGAGAATATCCAATATCCAACATAACAGCCGATTTCAATATCCAATATCCTATTTCGCAGGGCGGGATTCAACGGCGAGGCGTTGGTCGCCAAAGGCGAAAAGCCTTAATGCCGGTCAGGCGACCGGCGCTCCCGGGTTTAGCTTCATTAACTTCATGCCCTTCATGGTGAAATGTATTTGTATTTTTCCGTTTTTTTCAGTGTATTCAGTGGTGAAAATATAAAGCCGGTCAGACGACCGGCGCTCCCAGGTTTAACTTCATGCGCTTCATGGTGAAGCTGCCTTTTCTTATCCTGCATATCCTGTCCATCCCTGTTAAACTTTTTGGGGCTATGCCGCGCTAAGCCTTTCGTGGTAGAAAAAGGCTGCTCTTCTGTGTTCTCTGTGACCTGTGGGGGAAAATGGATTTATGAGAGTGCCAGGCTGAAGCCGCCGTCGCTGGACGGTGAAATACTGGAAAATCAAATTACCGCCGGCGCGATGATTTCGCCGACAGGATTATGGAGCCTACCAGCGCAGTGAAAGGCGCAACCAGCAGTAATCCGATGCTGCCCACCAGCGTTCTCACTACTTCAGACGCCACATAAGGATAATTTAGAAAGTCTACAGGCCCCACCCCTTCGGCGGCAAAAGTCATCAGCATGGTCAAATATCCGCCGGAATACGCCAGCAGCAGGGTCGTGGTCATGGTTCCGACCACCAGCCGTCCGATTCTAAATCCGGAAAACATCAGTTCCCGCCGCGGGATATCGGGCCGTTGAACAGCCACTTCCTTCATCCCGGCCGCCACATCCATCGCCAGGTCCATGAGCGCTCCGGAGGACGCCAGGAAGATGGCTCCGATATAAATATCCGTCAGACGCAAATACTCGAATCCTGCGAAAAACAAGGCCTGCGAATAGGGCATCACCGCACCGTCGATACGAAAACTATCGGTAAAAATCATACCGAGAACGCAGCTGGAAAGCAAACCGAGAACAGTACCGCAAAACGCAGTTACGCCCTTGGCGGTAAGTCCGGCCACCAGAAAGATAATCGCCGCCGCCAGCAGCAGCACCGCCAGCAGAGAAACAATGATCGGATTATAACCCAGCATGCACAGCGGCATGACCAGTTTCCAGATCACCAGGCAGGCAAAAACGAAAGAAAGAATCGCCTTGACCCCGATCCAGCCGCAAAATGCCAGGAGCAGCAGTCCGAAAATAGCGAAAAGCCAGAGTTCCCTGCCGATCCGGTAATGATCCTGGGCGTTGACCTGAATGACCGTGCCATCCGGGGAAATTTGAATAGCCGCCAGCGCGATATCGCCTGGAACAAACATTTTATCCACATCGGTCCGGCCGCGCAGATTATTTTTGGCGACAAATTCTCTGCCGGCGTAAGCGCCCTCAATAACCTTCAGTTTGACATCCTGAAAACCCACAGTGACAAAACCATGGGGCTCAATACCCCGGTTATCGACGGACAGGACAGTACTTTTTACCTTGACGCCAGTCTGATTGGGCGGAGCGCGAAACAACGTAAGCTGTGACAGTCCCGCGCTGATTATCAGGAAAAAAGCGACCATGATCAGATCGCCGCGATTATCCCGCCAGTAATTCCTGATTGTCATGGCTGCTGCAGTCTGGCCACTAACGGCTTGAGACGTTTGGCAATATCTGTATTATCATTCATGCCGCTGAACTGCTCCGCGGTTTTACCGAACGCGGTTGTGGAAACCGGCAGCGCGGTATGCGCAAAGGAATTCCAGCCGATTCCGGATTTATTGGCAAGAATATGAGTGAGAGTAACACACAGCGGATTATAAATGCCGTACAGCACGCTTTCAGGTTCGGCAGCGGTATAAGGAGCTCCCATGTAACGTTCAAAAGCCGTCTTGATCCTGGCCTGTTCATGCGGAGCCAGCAGCATCGGATCAGATGGCGCGCCGTCAAACTTCAGACCAAAATATCCGGTAATCAACGGCTTGACGTTGTCAAATGATTTATTGCCGGAATCGCGCAGTTTCTGGAGTATTGCGCCAAATTTTTCATAAGAAACCTTCTGGTACTGCAACCGCTCGAGGAAGGAGGAATAGCCGGTTCCGGCAAACCCCAGCGTCAGCGCGCCGGTCTCGTGGTCGCCGGTGACGACGAGCAGCGCATCGCCGGGATGCGCCTGAACAAAATTGCAGGCAACTTCGACCGCCTGGTCAAAAGTAATGACTTCCTGCAAGACCGTGGCGGCATCGTTAGCATGACAGGCCCAGTCGATCCGGCCGCCTTCGACCATCAGGAAGAACCCGTTGGGATTATCCAGCATCGCAATCGCTTTAGCGGTATATTCCGCCAGCGAAATCTGATCTTTGCCGCTGTCTATCGCATAGGTGACTGGCGTCAGCGCCAGGGTAAATTTAGCCTCGCCGGGTTTCAACGCCTCAAAGGCTGCTTTGTCGCGAATCACCTTGTAGCCTGCCCTGGCCGCCAGTTCGTATAAACTTCCGTCTTTGCCGTCAGGGCCAAGAAAATTACCGCCGCCGAAAAAGTCGAATTTCGCGGCGATAAGCTCCAGTCCGATGGCATAATAGTTGCCGCGGCCGGGATTATGGGCGTAGAATGCGGCCGGAGTGGCGTGGTCGATACTGACACTGGTGACGATACCTACCCTGCGCCCTTCATTACGGGCAACTTCGGCCACCGATTCCAGATGCTTCCCCGCGGAATCGAGACCGAGTACACCGGAATTGGTTTTCGTCCCGCACGCGATGGCAGTACCGGCGGCGGCGGAATCGGTAATCAGACTGTTACTGCAATGGGTAGTGGTAATGCCATGGACAGGCAGCCGGTTAATCCGTAAATCCTCTTTGCCCATACGGTTGAGATATTCCCTGGTCAACATCCGTTGCGGCAGCGACATGCCGTCGCCGATAAACAGAAAGACATATTTGACCGGTTTTGCCGGGGCCGGCAAATCCGCAGCATTAAGCGGGAGCAGAATAACGGCAAAAAACCATAAAATTAAATATTTCTTCACGGCAATCCTTTTGCAGTAAAAAGTTTAGATATAAATGCTTTTTAAATTACCTTGCGAGTGATGTTTTTCAAGTTGCAACCATGAAAGAACAGCTGTATACCGGGTCAAAATTTCAAGCTTGAGTTCCGATGTTTCCATTGCTGGAATTGAGTTTTTGATGCAATATTAATATGCCGCGCCGCTGACGCTTTTGATGCGGAATTTTAGTTTAAAGCCGGTCAGGCGAAATCCAGGAATATTTTATCCACAAAATACGCAAAAACAGGATATGTGAAAACCAGTTCACCACAGAGGACGGAGCGCACAGAGAACAGCCGTGAGTTTACAATGAAAAACAGAAATACATTTTAACCACGAAAAGCACGAAAATTCACGAAAGGGAAAGTAAAAAAACAGAAGTCAGCGTTTGGCTGCACCGCAGTCATGCGCTGACTTCTCTGTATTTTGTTTCACGGCATTTTTTTCGTGATTTTCGTGCTACTATCCGTCATATTCTTGTTTTTTTAGAAAGATTTTCATGCAACCATTTTCATAAGTCTCTTATTATTAACACAAAGAATATTCAGAATTACAGAAGAGAATATCCGTCATTCTATCTGTCAAAAAAGTTCGGGAGGAGGGATGCAAGGGGGAACCCGGAACTGTC
>CAIMFA010000263.1 GCA_903840185.1 uncultured Lentisphaeria bacterium
CTGGTGACTGGTGACTGGTGACTGGTGACTGGTGACTGGTGACTGGTGACTGGTGACTGGTGACTGGTGACTGGTGACTGGTGACTGGTGACTGGTGACTTTCATTCTAATTTCTAGATTCTAAATTCTAGATTCTGAACAAAATATCGGGGAGTCCGGGTTAAACCGGGCTCCCCGTTTAAGTTTAATCGTATAGGATTTTGTATTTTGGGTTCAGTATGATTGTGGAACAATCTTTGGAGTGCGAAGCTCCTGCTTCGCTTTAGATTCAGGCGACCACCACAAAATTTGGTAGAGATACAAACGTCTGGCAGAAAACCAAAGCGGCGAAGGAGTGCCGCAGTCCAAAGTCAGGCAGGATCACCTGACAGGTTAAAGTCCCGGCGCAGCCGTTTAAGTTTTGATACGATGTATTATGCGGTTGCGAGAGATGCCCTGGCTTCGCTCGTCAGTTCATCTATCAGATGTTTGACTGAAACAATTTCCTTGATGCGGGAAACGTTACTGCCTGCCATGGCAAAGCCGAGATCCATCATTCCTCTGGAGGCATTATCGAGCGCTTTTGCGATACAGTAATTCACTTCTTTGGGTTTGCAGGTATGCAGGCAATGATATACACAGCCGAAATCCACACGTTCTCCGCTGGATATTTTTCTGACGAAATCATTCATGATGACTCTGCCGGGCATTCCCACCGGGCTTTGGATGATAACAACATCTTCATCATTAGCGGCTATATACGCGTCTTTATATTCCTGCGATACGTCACATTCGTGGGTACAGACAAACCGTGTTCCCATCTGGACGCCGGCGGCTCCCAGTTTCATGACCCGGGCAATGTCTTTGCCGTCGTAAATGCCGCCTGCGGCAATTACTGGAATATCCACATCATTGCGGACAAAGCCGCGGACGGTTTCAATAACTCTTTTCAGGATATTGTCCAGCGAATAATTTTCTTTGTCTGCAAGTTCCGCCCTGCTGTATCCCAGATGTCCGCCGGCCATGGGGCCTTCCACGATAACGGCATCCGGCAGACGGTTATATTTTCTAAGCCAGGTGCTGCAGATAATATGCGCGGCGCGGGCTGAAGATACAATCGGCACCAGTTTGGTGGTAAGATTTTTGACAAATGAAGGTAAACGCATCGGCAGGCCGGCTCCGGAAATAATTACATCGATATTTTCGTCCTGAGCCGCTGTGACCAGATCTTCGTAATTGGTTAACGCGCACATGATATTCACCCCGAACGGATTTTTGGTCATCCGGCGGGTCTGCTTGATACTGTTGGTGAAAGCGGAGCGGGACCATCCGAGATAATCACGCGTTTTGCTTTCATCATTTTCGCCGAGTCCGATGGCTGCAATAACTCCGAGCGCTCCCTCATTGGATACTGCCGCAGCCAGGGCTGAAGTTGATACACGCACGCCCATTCCGCCTTGAATGAGCGGCAGTGCAATTTGCAGGTTCCCGATTTTCAAATTTTCGAATAAAGATGTATTCATGTGCTCCTAAAGCTGAATGATTCATAAACTAATGGCGAAATACTGCAACCTACTCAAAGTAAAGACTTTCCGATATCCTTGTCGTATCGCTACTACGACTGCGGCACCGCTGAAGACATTCTTTTTGAGCTTATTTTTCGCCTTTCACCCATTTTTCATGGATAATCCAGGCTGAAATAAAAAAACCGCAAAGGTTTTTTATCCTTTACGGCTTGCTCCAATTTCAAACTGATAAGAATTTATTATCTTCTAATTATAGAATATAACGGGTGTATCACCACAATGCAATCACCGGTTTATGAAATAAATTAAAAAAACTCATTAATTCTCAAATAGTTACGAAAATATTACCGGCACCGCGGACTGCGATACGGCAAATCGCGCCTGTCTGTAATTTGTCATTTGCGGATTAAGCATTAAACCATAATGATGTCATAACCAAAAACGAACAGAATCTTGTTTTTTTTTCAATTTCAGGTTGAATTTTTCCATAAAAGGTGTAATTATTAAGTCCGTTCTGTTAATACTCTTCGTAAAAATGCACCGGGTTATTTCCGGCTGGTTTTTTTATGTAAAAAATTATAATAGTTTTTAATATTAGAAGCTGCAAATCTGCGGTTTCAGGACTGTTGGAAATCATGACAAAGCATATCTTCATCACTGGCGGTGTGGTATCATCTCTTGGTAAAGGGATTACCGCCGCATCTCTGGCCATGTTATTGAATCACCGCGGATACCGGGTTGCGATGCAGAAACTGGACCCGTACATCAATGTTGACCCTGGAACCATGTCGCCCTATCAGCACGGCGAAGTTTATGTTACCGATGACGGGGCGGAAACTGATCTGGATTTGGGGCACTACGAGCGCTTTGCGGAAATCAAGTGTTCACAGGCCAGTAATTTCACTACCGGGCGTATATACAGCACAGTGATTGCCAAAGAGCGCCGGGGCGAGTTCCTCGGCGGAACTGTTCAGGTAATCCCTCATATTACCGACGAAATCAAGCGCGCGATATATTCGCTGGACGCGGATGATGTGGATATTGCGATAACCGAAATCGGCGGCACCGCCGGCGATATCGAATCGCTGCCTTTCCTGGAAGCGATCAGACAGTTTAAACATGAATCAGGTCCCGGCAATTCCATATTTATCCACCTGACGCTGGTGCCGTATATTAAAGCCGCCGGCGAAATCAAAACCAAGCCTTCCCAGCAGTCAGTCGGCATTCTTCGCGAAATCGGGATTATACCTGACGTGCTGGTATGCCGTACTGAAAAGCCGATGGAGGAGGAACATTTCTCCAAACTCGCGTTGTTCTGCAATATCCTTAAAGAGCTGGTCATTGAAGAACGCGACGTTCAGAATTCAATCTATGAAGTTCCGATTGAACTCGCTAATCAGAAACTTGATATAAAGGTTCTGGACCTGATCAGGCTTCCGCACAAAGAGCTTGATATTAAAAACTGGAAACAGATGGTCAATACCGTTATCAATCCGGCCAACGGCGAAGTTACTGTTGCCGTGGTAGGCAAATACATCAGCCTGAAAGACGCTTACAAGAGCATCTATGAAGCGCTGAGCCATGCCGGCTGTGCCAATAACGTCAAGGTGAACATCAATATGGTGGAATCCGAAGATCTGCAGAAAATGGATGATTGCAGCCTGATTGCGAATGCGGACGCCATTCTGGTGCCCGGCGGATTCGGCGACCGCGGCATCCCCGGTAAAATTAAAGCCATCCAATACGCCAGAGAAAATAATATTCCGTTCCTGGGTATCTGCCTGGGCATGCAGTGCGCGGTGATTGAATATGCCAGAAACGTTCTTGGCCTCGCCGGCGCCAACAGCACTGAATTCGACGCGAAAACGCCTTATCCGGTGATCGACCTGATGCTTGAACAGAAGAAGGTTTGTGAAAAAGGCGGCACCATGCGGCTGGGAGCTTATCCCTGTACGGTTAAGGCCGGCTCCAAATCTGCTCAGGCCTATGGCACGCTCAGTATTTCCGAACGTCACCGCCACCGTTATGAATTCAATTCCGTCTGCCGTCCGCAGCTTGAAGAAGGCGGACTGCTTATTGCCGGTACATCGCCGGACGGGAGTCTGGTTGAAATTATTGAGAACCCGGATTTGAAATGGTTCGTGGCCTGCCAGTTCCATCCTGAATTCAAGTCCAGGCCGCTGCAGGCCCATCCGCTGTTTAAGGATTTTATTAAAGCGGCAATGACAAAGTAAAAAAGATTTTTGAAATTTAAAATATTGACAGTGAAGGATCATAATGCCGAAGAGAAAAGACATCCAGAAGATTATGCTGATAGGTTCCGGTCCGATTGTTATCGGGCAGGGCTGCGAGTTTGACTACTCCGGTACCCAGGCATGTAAAGCGCTGCGTGAAGACGGTTACGAAGTAGTCCTGGTCAACAGCAATCCTGCAACCATCATGACCGACCCGGATTTTGCCAACCGGACCTATATAGAACCGCTGACCAAAGACATTCTCCACGAGATTATCCGCCGGGAACGTCCCGATGCCCTGCTACCGACCCTCGGCGGACAGACCGCGCTGAACCTGGCGATGGAGTTGTTCGACTCCGGCATTCTTGACCGCTACCGCGTCGAGATGATCGGTGCCAACGCCGAGTCCATCCGCAAGGCGGAAGACCGGGAACTGTTCAAAAACGCCATGATCGAAATCGGTCTTGACGTGCCGCGCAGCGGTTCGGCGCATTCCCTGGAAGAGGCCATCTGCATTTCCAAGCAGATCGGCACCATGCCGCTTGTCATCCGTCCCGGCTTTACGCTGGGCGGCACCGGCGGCGGTATCGCTTATAATATGGAACAGTTTGTCGAGATCGTCCAGCGCGGGCTTGAAGCCAGCCGCAACACTGAAGTGCTGATTGAAGAATCACTGCTGGGATGGAAAGAATTCGAACTTGAAGTCATGCGCGACAAAAACGACAATTCCGTTATTGTATGCTCAATTGAAAATATTGACCCGATGGGTGTTCATACCGGCGACAGCATCACTGTGGCCCCGGCGCAGACGCTTACCGACCGCTGCTACCAGGAAATGCGCGACGCCTCCTTGAGAGTCATGCGCGCTATCGGAGTTGAAACCGGCGGTTCCAACGTGCAGTGGGCGGTGAATCCGCAGAACGGACGCATGGCCATCATTGAAATGAATCCCCGCGTTTCCCGTTCCAGCGCGCTGGCGTCAAAGGCTACAGGCTTCCCGATCGCCAAGATCGCCGCGAAACTTGCCGTGGGTTATACTCTGGATGAGATCTGCAATGACATCACCCGCGTGACTCCGGCCTGTTTTGAACCGAGCATTGACTATGTCGTTACTAAAATACCGCGTTTCACCTTTGAAAAATTCCAGTCCGCCGACAGTACTCTCACCACTCAGATGAAATCCGTCGGCGAAGCCATGAGCATCGGCAAGACTTTCAAACAGTCTTTCCAGAAAGCGCTGCGTTCGCTGGAAACCGGACGCGCCGGTTTCGGCGCCGACGGCAAAGACGGCAAATTTATGGACATGTCCGATGAATTCGTCGAAGCTGAACTCAGACGGCCCAACTGTGAGCGCATGTTCGTAATCCATGAAGCGTTCCGCCGCGGCTGGAGCGTTGAGCGGGTTAATGAAATAACCTGCATTGACAAGTGGTTCCTGCGCCATATGCACGAACTGGTTGCTTACGAAGATGAAATCCGCTCCGCGAAGTCGCTTGAAGGACTTAAAAAAGATCACGATCTGCTGTTCCAGATCAAGGAATTCGGCTACTCCGACCGCCAGATTGCTTTCCTGCTGCATACTGACGACCTGGCAGTGTACAAGCTGCGCAAGGAAATGAATATCATGCCGGTTTACGCGCTGGTTGACACCTGCGCCGGCGAATTTGAAGCATACACCCCTTACTATTATTCCACTTACGGCGGCGTTGACGAATACAAATCCACCGGCAAGAAGAGCATCATGATTCTCGGCGGCGGACCCAACCGTATCGGCCAGGGGATCGAGTTTGACTACTGCTGTGTTCATGCCGCGTTCGCGCTGCATGACGCCGGGTTTGAATCCATCATGGTCAACAGCAACCCGGAAACCGTCAGTACCGACTACGACACCAGCGATAAACTTTATTTTGAACCGCTGACTTTTGAAGACGTGCTGCATATTTATGAACGCGAACAGTGTTCCGGCGTGATCGTGCAGTTCGGCGGGCAGACCCCGCTTAACCTGGCGCAGAAACTGGATGCCGCCGGGGTCAAGATCATCGGCACCAGCCCGAAGGATATCGAAGCCGCCGAAGACCGCGACTTCTTCAAAAAACTGGTGGATAAAGTTAAAATTCTCCAGCCCCCGAACGGCATGGCCACCAATCTGGAGGAAGCCGTTGAAATCGCCAACCGCATCGGTTATCCGGTGCTGGTGCGTCCATCCTTCGTGCTGGGCGGCCGCGCCATGGTGATAGTCTACAACGAAAAATACCTGCGTAAATATGTGGAAGAGGCGGTTATCGCCTCCGACGGCCGTCCGGTGCTGATTGACCGCTTCCTGGAGGACGCCACCGAACTCGACGTGGACTGCATCTCCGACGGCACTAAATCCGTGATCGGGGCGATCATGGAACACGTTGAACTGGCCGGCATTCACTCCGGCGACAGCGCCTGCACCATCCCGACGCTCACCCTTTCGCCGGAAGTCCTGGAAAAAGTCAGAAAA
This sequence comes from uncultured Lentisphaeria bacterium, assembly GCA_903840185.1. Lineage (GTDB taxonomy): Bacteria > Verrucomicrobiota > Lentisphaeria > Victivallales > Victivallaceae > CAIPAT01. The sequence goes on from CAIMFA010000263.1 coordinate 6,228, forward strand.
CACACTTTCGCGCTGGCTAAAGAACTTAATGTCTGCGGCCTGATGAACGTTCAATACGCGATAAAAGACAACGAAGTCTATATTCTGGAAGTCAACCCCCGCGCTTCCCGCACCGTGCCGTTCGTCAGTAAAGCCATCGGCGTTCCGCTGGCCAAGCTGGCGGCGCTGGTCATGGCCGGCAAGACGCTGAAGGAACTCGGTTTCACCAAGGAAATCATTCCGAAACATACCGTGGTCAAAGAAGCGGTCTTCCCGTTTGTCCGGTTCCCCGGCATTGATATCGCGCTGAGCCCGGAAATGAAGTCCACCGGCGAAGTCATGGGACTGGACCTCTCCGCCGGTATCGCCTATCTGAAAACCCAGGTCGCGGCAGGCAACACTCTGCCGGTCGGCGGCAATGTGTTTGTCGGCTTCCGCGACATCGACAAGGAAGCGGCAATTCCGCTGTGCAAAGCTCTGGTCAATCTCGGCTTCTCGCTCTATGCAACCCGCGGTACTTCAACCACGCTGTATAACGCCGGAATCAAAGCCAATGCCGTATTCAGGATTTCACGCGGCAGGCCGCACCTGATCGACCTGATGAACGAGCATCTTATCCAGTGGATAATCAATACCCCTGAAACCGGCGCCGAATCCAAGGTCGATGAGATCCAGATGCGCGCCCAGGCTGTTTCCCACGGCATTCCGATCACCACCACGCTTGACGGCATGAGTGCCGCAATCGAAGGTCTGAAAGCCCTCAAAGACATAGGCGGCAGAATGGAAATATGCAGCCTCCAGGAATATCATCGCCACGTCAAGAAGCTGAAGCTGGTCTGAAGTCAGGAGTCAGGAGTCTGGAGTCTGGAGTCAGGAGTCAGGAGACAAGAGACAAGAGACAGGAGACAGGAGCGACTGGTGAC
>CAIMFA010000264.1 GCA_903840185.1 uncultured Lentisphaeria bacterium
AGTAAGCCCCCGACGAGTCCATGACACGGAAGGCGGCGCGGGATTTTGAAATTCTGGATTATTTCTTTTCCCTTGCTGCTTTCCAGTTATGTGGCAGCAGATCAGCCAGCTTCCGGAATGGATGGGAATTGATTCTGGCGAGTACGTCTTTCAGATATTCGTGGGGATTGACATCATTGGCTTTGCAGGTGGCGATGAAGCTCATGAAGACGGCGGCGGTTTCGCCGCCGCGTTTGCTGCCGACGAAGAGGAAATTGCGTCTTCCAATACAGACCGGGCGGATAGCCCGTTCCGCGACATTATTATCCGGCTTGAAGCGCAGATCCAGCAGATAATTTTTTAACGGCTGTTCATGGTTGGCGGCATAGTTCAGTGCTTTGCCGAGAGTTGATTTCGGCAGTGCATGAGTGCTTTTGACTTTGTCGAAAAAGCGTTTCATTACCCTCTGAGCTCGCTTCTGCCTCAATGACAGCTTCTGCGCTTCCGGCATCTCCTGCGGCAGTTTTGCAATACGATGCTCTATCCGGTAGAGTATATTGATTAAAATAACGAATTGCCTCGCCTGCTTGTCGCCGATTGCCTTCGCATCCTCAAACTTGTTTTTGACATGAGCCCAGCATCCGAGCGGAATAATGTCTTCCCGCTGCCCGATGTTGACGTATCCCGGATAGCAGTCGGATTGAAAATATCCCTTGAATTTTTCGAACATCTTTTTCGGATGTTCGCTTTGCCAGTTTTCGGTGAAATTAAAATATATTCCCGGCGGCCCGCTACCCCGGCAGGTCACCCACAGCCGCCCCTGCTTAGTACTGCCCCGGCCTTTCTCCAGCATATCAATGGGCGTGTCATCGGTATTGATATAATCATTGCTGAGGATAAAATCTCTCAGTGCGCCATGCAGCGGCTTCAGCTTATCAGCACAGGCTCCGGCCCAGTCATACATCGTGTTGGCATGGATCGTGATTCCATCTCTTGCGAACATCTGCTCCTGGCGGTAAAAAGGTATATGATCGCTGTATTTGCCGGTGATGATATGGGACAGCAGCGACACATCGGCTTTGCAGCGGTCAATGGGCATTTCCGGCAGCGGTTCGGTTTTGACACCGACTTTCGCGCCTTTGCGCCGGTCGGGGCTGACATATTTCGGACGGATGTAGCGGATTACATAAATTTTGACCGGATCGATTGCCAGTTGTTCGGTAATATCTTCGCCGATTTTAATCATCGGTTTGCCGGTAACCTGGCATATTTTCCCGGCTGGCGGCAGGTCAAGGATAACTTCACGGCGTTCAAGATGGTCAGGGATGCTTACTCTGCCGTTGAGATTCTTGTTTTTATCCGCTTTTTTGCGGTCATATTCGACATGTTCGACAGCGGCTTCCTCCTTTTCAGCCTCGCCGTTAAGTTCGTCGCATTCGGCCAGCAGACCGTCAAACTGAGGATGATCTTCCTGGGAATCCTTCGCGGGCGGACCGAATTTTTGCAGCCGCGCAAGTTTCAGCATTTCACGGAGGAGCTTTATTTCCTGTTCGAGGCTGGTGATGTTTTTAGTCAATTGGCTGATGACGGTGAGACATTCGGCCTTTTCGGCCTCAACCTTGGCTTTCTCCGCCAGTGTATTTGAACATATCGTACACATGATTATAAATTATAGCTCCAACTGCTATAAATTCAATAATGTTATAGAGAAAAACGCTTTGATTTTTTGATGACTTTCACGCCCTCCAGCAGCATCGACAATTGTCCGCGGTCAATGGTTTGTTTCGGGCCATCTCCGGTCGGCAGCGCAAACGTGCCCTTCTCCAGCCGCTTGCTCCATAAACAGTAGCCGTCGCGGTCAAAATATAATATCTTCACGCGGTTGCGGGGAATGTTTAAAAATACGAACAGCGCTCCGGACAGCGGATTTTCTTCAAATACGTTTGACGCCAGCGCAGCCAGCGTGTCGAAACTCTTCCGCATGTCGGTCGGCTGGCGGCAGAGAAAAATCCGGGCCGTACCCAGCACCGGAAACATCAGAGCACCTCCATGACAACGGTCAAAGCCTGACGGAACACATCCGGTGAAAAACCGGCTGGCAATTCGAAGTTTACTTCCCGGTAGGACAGACGCAAAGCCGGAACATCGGGAACTGCCATTGCCGGGGAGCCTTGTTCTGGAATCAATTCCACAAACAGGCTCTCGGCCGAAGATGGGATTTTAGCCGGATTCGATTCAGACTGGATGCCGGCCTTGCATTCTGAATGCTGTTCGTAAAATTCCGCTTCCCGGCGCTGGCCGTCAAACCACCGGGGATTAAGATGTTTATGGCGGCAATACTTCTCCACTGTCAAACCGCTGCGTCGGAAATCTGCATACACCTTCCGCCAGTAATCGTAGCTTCTCTGATCCATTATAGCCTCCAATATTTTTAATGGAGGAAATTTAGCATTCAGCAAGCTGTTCGTAAACGTGGACTCGTCGGGGGCTTACCATGCAGAAGCAAAATACAACCGTAATTACGGTTGTCAAACGTATTATTATTTTTCATATCGTTTCTCAAGAATTTGCAGTAATATTTCTGCGGCATTCCGGTTATTCGCATCTATATCTTGATGAAGATAAATATTTCTATTGAAGATTTGTTGTTATGACTGTTATTAACATCGAATAGAGCGTTGTTTCATCTGGTTTATTATTGTATAATATCTAGCAATAAAACCTTGAATCATATAAAATAATAAAATTATGCAGGAAATTAAGTTCATCTTTTATGTATTGCTTTATATGTTTTAAAGTATGATAGTTGCTTTATTATAGATATACAACAAATACAGAATAAATTAATGAATAGTGCTTTTAACCGGCTATATTAATCGCAACCTGAAAAATAGGGAGAAGATAAAAATGAAACAGAAAATGATTATGTCCGTTGCCATGATTTTGGGTGTTACACTTTTTGCGGCTGCTCAGGAAACGCTATTTGCTCCCGGAACTGTTGCTGACTGGGAAGTTGGAGATACAGGCACAATATCTGCCGATACTAAAGAATCAGCGGTAATTTGCACAGGAAAAGGCAATATTGAACTTTTTTCAAAAAACACCGTAAAAATTGACTCTTCAAAATCTTATAAATTTTCCGGCATGTTCAAATTGATGCCCGGCTCTGCTCCGTTCAAATGCTATTTCGGACTTTCTCCGATGAGCGAAAAGGGAGAACTCATAAAGACAAACCAGATAAATTTTATAAAAGAAACTGGAACCGAATTGGTTGCAGAATGCTCGCCTGATGACAAGATATTAAAAATAAAAAACGGGGAAAATTGGAAACCGGGTCAATATTGCTGCATTGCCTTTGAGGTGGACGATTCTGGCAAGTATGCTGATTTACCGAATATCAAGCTGTCCTCAAACGGAATCGTGAAAGTTGAAAAGAAAGATGGCGCCTATGAGGTTAGTATGCTGAAAAATTGCCGGGTAAAATATCCGGCTGGTACAAAGGTGCGCTTACACAATGCCGGGCCTTCTGCTATTTATGGCGGCTCAACCGGCAAAATTGTTCCTTCAGAATGGACTGAATTTAAAGGGCTGGTCAAGCCGGCGGAAGTTATAGACAGCTTGAACTTGACTGTGAACTGGTGGCCTGGCGTGGAAAAAGTAAAATTTTTTATAAGTTTTTCGCCTGAAAAATCTGATTCCGGCATAAATGTCTTATTTAAAGATGTGAAATTGGAAGAAGTTAAATAAGTCTATTGGGGTAAATTGTATTTTACAGCAATCTGGAATCTAGATTTAATAATGAAATGGTTAACCAGATCATTCTTTAGTTTTTTATGATATTGACTCTCAGAGCCATTGATTGGATGTAGTCAGCTCTGGTAACAATTTTTTTTGTCAGTAACATTGGAAAATATTTTGCAGAGCCGGATATTTGATTGCTGAAGAACCTTCGTGGATAATAAGAATGCCTGGTCTCTGTTATGACTATTCCTGCTCTGTCGGTGCTAATTCGATTTGAGTCAACGGCTTGATTTTCGTGTCACAAACTTGGAAATATTAGTTTCCTTAACTTTATTTCTAACAAATAACAATGGATAAGACTGCGATGGATTTCTCATCTGAAATCAAGCCAGATAAAGCACTGACTTCTACTGGTGAAAAAAAATATCACTGCGGAACTCTGACTTATACCAAATTTGGACTGGTAATTCTTTTCTCCTCGCTTCTCTGGGGAGATTTTTGTTTCAATTTAGTGCAGAACATTCTGCCGGTGGCTCTTCCACTCAAACTAAAATCACTGGGTACTGAGAACTGGCTGATGGCCGCAATTATGCAAACGATGCCGGTACTATTATTGCCCCTCCATCCATGGATCAGTGTAAAAAGTGACCGCTGCCGGAGCAAATGGGGCAGGCGTATTCCTTTTATAGCCCTGGCACTTCCATTTTTATCAGCAAGCCTTGTAATGCTTGCATTCTCCGAGGATATCAGCAGCTGGCTTGGTCAGCATATATTATTTTTTCATAGCTTTGCGCCTGCAACTTTGACGATAGCCATGATCGCATTTCTCTATCTGGTGTATATGTTTTTTGGCGCATTTACAAACTCGGCATTCTACCTCGTCTTTAACGATGTTATACCACCGCAATTCATTGGCCGGTTCTGGGGAATGTTCAGAATATTTTCAGCACTTGCCGGGCTGACATACAACTGGTTTGTCTTCAAATATCTGGAGTCCAATATGCGTGAAGTTCTGATTTGCGCAGCGGTGCTCTATTTTGTCGGACTGGGCATAATGTGCCTTTTAGTTAAGGAAGGAAAATACCCGCCCATTGAAACAGAAATGGGCAGCTCAAATGGATCTATAGAAGCCGTCAAGATGTTTTTTAAAGAGTCATTCAGTCAGAAGTTTTACCTGGCGGTATTTGGTTTTACGGTATTCGGGGCATTGGGGGCTGGAGTTAATATGTTTGGCATATTTTTCAACAAGGACTGCATGGGGTTGTCAATGGAGCAATTGGGCAAAATGGGAGCTTTCGGACAAATGTCCTCTTTACTCGCGATTGCGGTCACCGCAACATTTATTGACCGCTGGCATCCTCTGCGAGTTTCTGCATATGCATCAGTATTCGGACTTATCCATACTTTTATGCCGTGGGTCTGGATATTTGTATCTCTTCCAACCCAGATAATCTTTTATCTTTTTTCCGCCTGGATTGTTATTTCACAATTTCAGGCAGCGATAGGCGGCGCTGCCGGAATGCCTTTATATATGAGAGTTTTTCCTAAATCACGTTTTGGACAATTCTGCTCTGCACAGGGACTGCTGACCACATTAGTTTCAGCCGGAGCGGTGATCCTTGGAGGGGTGTTTATAGATATCTTAGGCCGCTTCTTCAGTCAGCCTAATTTTGAATACCGCTTTCTTTGGATCTGGCAGCTAATTTTCGGATTTCCTGCAACAATATGCATTATATATGCTTACCGGACATGGCACCGGATGGGGGGAGATGCCCGCTTTCATCCTCCTGCCCCGTGGGCAAAAAGCAGAATTGAGGAAATGCCAATCGTCACAACCGTAGGACCGAGTTCCCGCTGGCTTAATATCGCCTTGCATATATTCAGCGCAATTATGACACTGACTGTGTCAGGGGTTATATTTTTCACCTGCTGGATGCATATGAAAGGAGCTTTAATGGCATTCTGGTGGCTTGCATTCATATTATTGCCATTATCAATTCTGGCATGGTTATGCTGGGCTTTTATCGCAAAGCGAATCAGGAATGATATTGAACGGGTTCGCCGCAATGAAACTCCGCACAACGGAATACCTCATCATGGCTTGCTAATTATTGCCGGGACTAAGTTCTTTGCCGCTGTGTGGATTTGGATGTTTGAAGCTACAATAAGCAGCCAGTTGAATAATCAACTTGATGTGGTAATTTTCACCCTTGCATTTATACTTGTCTGTTTTGCGTTGATTGCTGCAGTTTATACAATCGTCCGGGTTGAGCGCGGATTTTCTGCGGTAATTGATCAAAATCTGGCAGAAGCTGAAGGATGAAAATAGTCGATCAGTAGCCAGTTGATTGAACATGCCGAATGGAATGGAGCCTGATATTATGGCGGGAAAATTATATTACGGGGTTGGCCGCCAAAGCATAAACCCTGATGTGCCGGTATCTCTGGTCGGATACTTCAATTTACGGATGTGGGAAGAAATTCTGGACGATATTGAAGTCAGAGCTTTGGTTATAGAGCAGGGCGGACAATATTGTGCGATTATCCAATTCGACTTGATAACTGTATCCCAGGAGTTATTGGAAGCATTTTATAATGAAATAACTGATATTAAAACGCTTCATCGTGAAAATATGATAATCACTGCAACGCATACCCATACCGCTCCTGAAACAAGAACCATCAGGCCGGGCAGCCACAAGGATTATGCTCCATTCGCCGCCAGGAAAGCGGCTGAATCTTTGCGGGAGGCGCTGGACAATATGCGACCGGGAGAGTTATACACCGGATTGACGGATGATAACCGCTTCTGCTTTAATCGCAGATACTGGATGAAAGACGGCACGGTTATGACCAATCCTGGAAAAATTAATTCCGACGTTGACAGTCCGGAAGGGGAAACTGATTACGAAATTCCGTTAATAGGCATAAAACAAGATGGGAAATTGAAAGTTCTTCTCGCCAATATCGTCAATCACAGCGACACCATCGACGGTTGTAAAGTTTCCGCCGACTGGCCGGGTTTTTTTATTCGCCAGTTGCAGTCTGAGCTGGGCGGCGATTCAATGGTCATACCATTGATTGGCGCTTCCGGAAATATCAATCATGTGGATATCAGCAATGATACTTGTCAGACTTGCTATCAAGAAGCGGAACGAATCGGCCTGGGGTATGCCGATACTGTCAAACATGCGCTTAAAGATTTACGCATAGCCGAAAAGTTTACATTGTTTACCCAAAGCACTGAAATCGCCTGCGAACCCAGAGAAATATCCGAAAATGAATTAGACGAAGCAAAAGTAATCCTGGAAAAATACAGAGATATTCCGGACTTGGCGAATGGAGCATCTTTAACTTCAGAAGACTTAGCCAGAAAAGCGCCGGCGGTATTAAAGTTTTTTGCCGGGACCATTGTTGATATGGCAAATAATAAAGCGGCTGGAAAATTCAATCTGGTCGGAATCTTTCTCGGAGAATGCTGTATTTTGTCTTTACCCGGAGAGCCTTTTACGGAAATTGGTCTGGAATTGAAAAAGAAAATATTTCCTCAATATAATGCCATGGTGGTGTCACATGCTAACGGCACCGGAAATTTAATGCTGTCGAGCGGCTATATTCCTAATTTGTGCAATTACGGGCGTGGTGGCTACGAAACTACCCCCCGCTCCAACCCGTGCTCAGTGAAAACCGCGGACCAGTTGCTTGCTGCATGGCGTAAAATCAAACAGAACCTAAATAAAGTATAACCGTTGTATTTGTTAATAAAGACAAAAAAGATCTCAACTATTGGTTGAGTAATAACATGTTCAGCAAAAAAACATATGAAACTGGAATGATACTGTCCATAACGGGGCTGTATTTTTTTTCATTCTTTCAACGCGTTGCCGTGCCCGGTCCCATCTTCAACGATATTCAGTCCGAATTTCTAATTTCCGCTTCGGGGGTGACTGCGCTCAGCGCCATATATCTTTTCGTTTATGCCTCGATGCAGCCATTCGCGGGATATCTGGCTGACCGTTTTGGCGGAATACGGGTAGTTCTTCTGAGTGGAGTACTGCTTTGCCTGGGATCAATCCTTTTTCCGCTGTCCGGTGGTGTATGGGGCCTTTATTTAAGCAGGGCATTAGTCGGGGTAGGGGCAAGTACTATGTATTTATGTCTGGTCAAAGAAACCGATCATTACTTTGGCGGCAAGAATTTTGCTATGATTTTCGGCTTGCTGTGTCTCCTGGGATATGCTGGAGGCCTGGCCGGAACCAGACCGTTCCGGCTGCTGGTGGAAAATGTCGGCTGGAGAAGCTCCTGCATGGCAGTTGGCGTAGCCACCTGCTGCGTCCTTCTGGCGGCGTGGGCTTTGAAGTGTAAAGTCAACCGGAAAGATGAAATTATAAAAACCAATCATATTTTTAACAGCATGGCAACTGTATTTAAAAACAGGCTGAACTATCCTCTGCTTGTTACGATTCCCCTGTGTTTTTCAATCTATTTCAGCCTTCAGGCGACAATCGGCCAGAAATTCCTTGAAGATTTTTGTGGAATTACTGCGATAGAATCCGCAAATTATACTTTCACGATGATGCTTTTTACCATGTCCGGCATGTTTCTTTCAGGATTTATCAGCCGGATGCTTGGCAATAAACGTAAATGCTTTATTATTTTTAACGCGGTTGCAACCATGCTGTCAATGCTGCTGCTGCTGTGCGGTATTGCTCTCAAATTGCCGGCGTCATTTTTCTTTATTCCATTTATTCTGTCAGCATCCGCCGCCGGATGCACGCCTGTAAACGCCACCTTTATGAAAGAAATAAATCCTCCCGGAAATGTCGCCATTTCCATCGGCATTTTCAATACGGTTGTTTATATTATGGTAGCAGTTATATCCAAATTAACCGGACAGGTTCTTGACTTCTTTAAAGGCAGCGCGATTATTACAGCAAAATCCACCATTTATCCATCATCAGCTTACATGACCTTATTCGGTATCATGCTGGCAATCTCAGTTATTGCTTTGGCATCCTCGTTTTACTGCCGCGAAACCAACGGCAATAACATCTGCACCATAATATAATGCTCATATTGCTACGGTGACAAGCCTGAATAGCTATATCAATTTCTGCCGACTGTGACAATATCTTATCAAGATATTTGGTGCGGCACGTTTTGATTTTTTCATAATCATCCGGCAAATTTACTGGTCAGGCGGTTTACCTGGTTATAATACTTTCAAACTGTTTTCATAATTCAACTCTAGCAGGACGTCATAGAGCGCACTGTGACATTTGCCATACTCCGTTTAACCTCTGCGCGGCTCTGCGTTGAACTACGCGCAACTCCGCGGTTAAATGTTTCCATGATTTCTCATTTTCAATTTTCAACTATTTGCTCTCCGGGCGCTTGTGGTGAATATCCATGTTATTACTTTGAACGAATTGAAGCGGAGAACAGCCTGTTGCTTTACGGAAAAGGCGGCAGAAGTAGCTGGTATCTTTATAGCCTAGAGCCTGAGCTGCATCCTTTACCAGCATTTTATCCAGCTGCAACATTTTTTTAGCGCTTTCTATTTTGCGCTGGATAATGTATTGTCCCAGGCTCATCGGCATGGTTTTTCTGAAAATCCTGTCAAGCTGCCGGACACTGATACCCATATCCCCGGCAATATCTTCGAGCGAGGACGGGCGGTTTATGTGGAGTTCAATTACCGTTTTTATCGTTTCAATCAGGTGCGTATTCCGTGAATTAAGATTAACCTGATCGCTGGCTTTCAATATTTTCAACTCATCGGCGAAATAATGCTGGAAGAAAGACGTAAGAAACAGTTGTATCAGCAGTTTTGCTTTTTCACGCCAGAACGGCCGCTGCTGCATGATTTCCTGGCGCAGCAGCGGCAGGAAAGAGGCAAAATTTTCGCCCGACTCAAAACAATATCCATTTTTTTGCAGCAGTTGCGGCAACCGGGCAATAAAATTACTGCCGAAGTCATCCACAGGATGAAGATGGAATTGAAACCCGGTAATGACAGATAAGGGCGAATTGGTAAAACGGTGGTGGAGAACAGTCGGGGCCATAAAGAAAAAACGGCGGTTATCCCGGTTAATTGTGATAGTGCGATTGTCGCAGACATATTTCATTTCGCCGATATGCATGAAAGAAAGTTCGTAACGCGGGTGTTCATGCAGTGGAATGGTGGTCGGCCCGATAGCCGGCGCATCGGTGAGAACATTTACTTCCAGTGTAAGCGATTCCCAGTCCAGCAGCGGTCTGTTCGCGATAATAATGGCGGCGGCGGCATTGAAGACGGCCAGTTCTTTGAAGATTTTTTCATTGTTGATCTGCTCATCCATGCTGAACCTGACTGTTTTGTCTTAAAAGTACCATCTGTTGTCATAAATATCATATCTCCGCCTGTTGCGTTTATCAAGCAGGGAAGTTATAATCTTTAATAACAACGAAGTGTAAAAACACTTAGGAGTTGTCAAGAAATAAACTTGACAAGTCTCGCGAAATATCCCGAAGAGATTTTGGGAATTGCCGGAGAGGCGCATACCTGAAGGTATGTAACGAACCGGCAAACACAAAGGCATCCGGGAGAAGCGCGAAGATGTCAAGTTTATTTTTTTACGGCTCCTTATCTGGAAAATTAGTTATATAACAAAGGAGATGAATATGAAGAGCAATAAAGCACATCAAAGTTTTACACTCATAGAACTTCTCGTCGTGATCGCCATCATCGCTATTCTAGCCTCAATGCTGCTGCCTGCGCTGAATAAGTCCCGTGAAAAAGGTAAACAGATTAAATGTATCAGCAATTTAAAGCAGGTTTATCTCGGGCTGACCAACTATGCCATGGATTATACTACATATCCGGCGGCGTGGCCGGCCGGCACAATGAACTGGGGATTCAATGAAGGCTGGTGGCAGATCAGAGTTGCGCCGTATCTGGGAAACCGTACCGTAGTCAACGGCTGGAGCGCTGCAAGCAAAGTGCGTAACAGCGGTCCCTTGAGCTGCCCGAATGTCCCGGTTATCACTGATAATACTAATTGTTTTGCGATGAATAATTTTGGCTACCCGATAGTCTATATGGGCATGAATGGCGGGGTCCCGGCTATTTCTTCCGGAACTGCAGATATGAATTCATGCTATTTTATGCGCCCTGGCAGCAGGGCGAACAGCGGGTACGGCGGATATCCTAAACCTTCACTTTCTGATATTGCATTCATTACTGAACTTGGTTATAGTAACGGCACAGATGACATGGGAGCCCCCAATTTTAAAAATGGAGACTATGTTAATTATACTTACACCAGCAGTACCGGTCGTGATGGATTTTCAGCATCGTACCGGCATTGTTCGCTGAAAAACGTGTTGTGGTTTGAAGGTCATGTTGACAGTATCAAGCCCAATACACTCAACTGGTATACTACACGTAATAAGTAATAAAAATACTTTTCCAAGGCGGGCTTTGCCCGCAATCCTCCCATAGGCGGACAAGCCCGTAAGGCAGGGAAGTCAGATTGATTGTTGAACATCAAGAATATGCAGATTGATTGTATTTAAAATCAATCTCAGAAAAAGGATCAGATGATGAAAATATTGCTTTCCCTCTTTGCAGCGCTGGCGCTTGCGTTGAACGTGTATTGCGAAACTGCAAATTACGGTTTTTGGGCGGCGGTGCCCTCCGCTCAGCGGATCATGGGAGCCGCATCGCAGCGGCTTTCCGGCGGCGGCTGGCTGTTTTCAATTCCGGCGCTTCAGAAGGGGACCAGCCTTCTGCTCGAATCTGACGTTCCTTTTGATATTTCGACCCCTGTGGAATCTTTTGCATTTAACATTGAATTTAAGGGCAATAGCCAGACGGCGCCGATTTTTGCGGCGGCATATTTTACCGGTCTTCAGGGCGGCAGCTTCAAGGCAAAACTGAAGGCTGAAGGTCCGGTTTTCAAACCAGTTTTCGAGAAAGGGCAGGAGCCTGGTTCGGCGGAAATACCGCTCCGGCTTACGACGCTTGAACTGTGGGTGCCTGCTTCAAATGCAGCCTGTGAGTTCACATTGAAGAACCTGACCGTCACGGCTGCCGGGGTCAAACTGCGTTTCGATCCATCCCAGTTCGTCGAGTGGGATTTCTGCGGCCGCACGGTTTACAAAAGAGAGGAAATTCTTAAACCGCAAATCAAGCTGCGTTCGCTCTGGCCCGAAAAGCTTCAGGTCGCCGCGTCACTGACGGAGGATAACCAGCCGCTTTGGAATTCATCACTGTTCCTTGAGGGTGAACAATGGAAGTCTTTGGACATTTCCGCCAGTCCGGCGAAGAACGGTATCTGTAAACTTCTGCTGAAAGTCAAGGCGCCGGGGCAGCAAGAACTTCCGCTTGCCCTGCATTTCGGTGTTGACTCCTACGGAGAGAATATCAAGCCGAACGATGCTTTCGGGATGAACACCCACTTTGCGAGGCCCGGCGTCAAGGAGGAGAAATACCCTGATTTCATCAGGATTATCCGCGAACTTGGCGCCGGCTGGATAAGGCTGGGCCTGCTTGAAGATCCACGCCATTTCAATATAGACAGCAAGGGCTGGCGTCTGGATGCCGCCTGGTTTGAAAAATACTTCCGCGTTGCCGAAGCGGCCGGCGTGAAAGTAAGCGTCCTCAGCAATATGCTGGGATGGGATGAAGTGGTGCCGCGCAACGGGGTCAATCCCAGAGAGCCTTTTGGCGATTTGGCCGAATGGTTCCGCCTTCACTACGCCTTTGCCAGACAATTCAAGGGGCGTGTCGCCGCCTATGAATTGATGAATGAGCGTGATAATAACTGGAAACCCGAACTATATTTCGCAGGTCCGGCGGAAAAAGCGGCGGCGAAAAGTACACCATACGGTTTTTACTCCATCGGGGAGCATGTTGCCGTGAGCCTTGCGATGCTGGAGGCTTTCAAGGCCGCCGACCCCGCCACTCCGGTGCTTTATCAGGGCATCGGCTTCCTCAACGACGTAACAGGAACTCATGTCCAGTTACAATATGATCGCAGAATGATGGAACTTGGCGTCGGGAACTTCACCGATATTGGAAATCTTCATCTCTACGGCTGGCTGCATTCCGGCATAAAGGAACGGGATCTTTTCGAAACCATCGATGGACGCAGGAAAAATATCAGCCGCGTCGACCCGCTGCTAACAAGGGTTATTCCGCAGCTTGGCGGTATGCTGAGCAACACTATCCGCCAGATGATGTACTACGAGGCCATGACCAGGGAGTTCAAGCGCAGCGGACCAGTCTGGGTCTCCGAATGTTCCCAGCCGGCGTCCAGACCGGAGCTTTACGCTTCCGAAATGAAGAAAGCGCGCTGGACTTATGACGTGTCCGGCGAACGCCAGGCTGCCGACGTAGTAATCTCCCACGCTTTTATCTTTGCAAGCGGCGCGGAAAAAATTTACTGGTTCGAGGATACCGATTATGTCCTCATAGACCCTGGTTTTTCCCTTTACGACGTAAGGCTGTGTCCCAAGCCGGCGGCCATCAGTTACCGCCTCATGACTCAGCTTCTGCAGGATGCGAAATACGAAGGCGAACTTCCCGTGCCGCAGACAATGTGGGCGGCAGACGGAGAAGCCTGGGAGAAGAGGCCGACCTGTTTTGCGCCAGTCTTCAAACTTGCTGACGGCAGAAGTTTGGCAATAGTCTGGAGCGTGGCGGAGAAACCGGAGACTGTCAAGCTGGATTTGTCTGAAGGCGCAACGGAACTTGATATCTTCGGCAACAGCCTGCCTGCGTTGAAAGCATCCGGAGCCTGTGAGCTGAAGTTTGACAGCGCTCCGCGTCTGCTTTTCGGCTCCTTTAAAAATCTAATCAATACCAGTCAGCCGCTGGCTCCTCAGCCTCCATCGGCGGCGGAAAAATCATGGGACAAGAGCCTTTTCATGGTCACGCCGCTTGAAGTTGTCCTCGCCCGTCCCGGCGAGGAGAAAGAAATGCGGGTTGATATCTGGTCGGCATCCGGCAAAGCGCAGACGGTCTCACTGAAGTTGTCGCTGCCGCAGGGAAGCGGCTGGGAAATAGTCAGACAGCCGTCGCCGGTGAAGCTTCCGGAAGGCCAGTTCGTCAGAGGCACGACGTATGCCAGGCTGAAAGCGAAAAGTACGACTGACGAAATTACCAGCCCGGCCAATCTATTCAAGCGTCCAAGGCTGAAGATTGAAGCAGACAGTTCAACAGGAAAAACGCTTGTGCCAATTCTTCAGGATCTGGCGGTCTCGGACAAATAAGGTAATTGCAAAAGTAGTCAAAATTCAGGAGTCAGAATAAATTCAGATTTTAGTTCGAATTTCATTCTAAATTCTAGATACTAGATTCTAAATTCATGCAAAACTTGAATTTTGCAATTGGCTCAAATAAGTAGCAAATAATTAATTATCAGGAAAAGAATCATGGAACGCGATTTGTCAACACGCTGGATTAATCCGGCAGTAATAAATGAAGAAATCTGGCCCGGGGCAAAAGGCTATCCGTGGGCGAATACCGGAGCCAGGCTCTGGACCCGTGAAGGTCTGCTGCGCCGTACCGGAAAAAATAATCTGGTCGCCACCTGGACTACCGGCGGTTTTTCGGAGCCGGCCGACGGCAACTTCACCATGATCGCCACCAGCGATGACAACGGTAAATCCTGGAGCGATGCCGGACGTTTTCAGCATCCGCACCATGGACTCTTCACCACTGAATTATTTTCCCCCGCGGAGGGTGAGATTCACGCGTTCCTGGAGACATACCGCTTCGGAGAATGGATGACCGGACACCGCAGCTACCGCGTTATCAGCGTCGATCACGGCAAAACCTGGAGTACCCCGAACTCGATTCCCGGCGGAGTTGACAATGTCTGGGTGAACCGCGGAATAACTCTTGCATCCGGACGCTGGGTGCTGCCGGTAAGCTGGCCGGAACATTGCGGCGCGGAATGGGGGTATCCGTCGAACGGACGCAGCGTTCAGGAGTGCCTGATTGGAAACCGCCATGGCAGGCATCTGGAACTTCCCGCCGGATCCGACTCCAATCTGGTTTATCAGGCCGGATGCGAGTGGGCTCACCGCAACCACCGCTACTGCTGCGGGGTTTTGATCTCCGATGACCATGGACAATCATTCCGCCGGTGCGGCTATCTGAAAAGCGGAGAACAGGGACACCTGATTGAACCGCGCGTGGTGGAATTGGGCGATGGTCAAATTATCATGCTGCTGCGTTCCATGGACGAAAACTGGCTGTGGCGCAGTGAATCAACTGATGGCGGCGATAAATGGAGCCCGGCGGTCCGTTCGGATATTCCCAATCCATCCGCCAAGGTCAATATCCTCAAGGCGGCTGACGGCCGGATTTTCCTGATCCATAATCCGACTGGTGGCGAATGTGACGGCGGTAAATTTGCGATGAATGCCCGCAATCCGTTGTCGTTGTGGGTGAGCAACGACGGGATGAAGAGCTGGTCAGTGAAAGTCGATCTGGTTAAGGACAGCGCACCTTACGCCTCACTTAACTATCCGGACGGCTATATTGATGAAGCAAACGGCCTGATTGATCTGGTCTGGGAAGATACATTCAGCGTTTACCGGATGCAGATTCCGATGAGTCTGCGCTAAACAAACCGCATCTTTTACGCTCCGGCGGGTGACACTGGAGCCGCATGCCGTTCGAGACGCTGCCCGGCGGACGTACAGTCATTGAGTGGCTTCAGATGGTCGTGCTGCACTATTGAAGCTTAGCACGATATAGAAGAGCAGTATCAGCGTCTTGACCGAGCCCCCTGTCCATCCCCCCGATCAGCTTCAGCACCAGCTTCTGGTCTTAAGTAAATTTAAACTCATCCATAAATCAATCAAATCCTTATTATCGTCCATAAAATACACAAAAGAACACAAAAAAGGCAAATACTCATCCCGCATGGGGGGATAATGAAGATAATACATGCATACATGCAGTCAGCTAATGAATGCGACGTTATTCGCGTTCATTCGCTAACTCCGGTTTTACCTCCGTGTCAACGCGCCTCCGCGTGAGCTGATGTTCTTGATTTTTTCATAAAAAAAGCGGGACTTTTTGAGTCCCGCTGCGCGACAGGTCAGTGGATTATTTGATTGCAGTTCCTGTCGTTGTGGTCGTTGTTGCGGGAGTCGTATCTTTGGTTGTATTCTGTTTCTTGTCTCCCTTCTTATGATTCTTATGCTCCTGCATGCGTTTGGCAATCTGGGCGTCCACTTTGGACCATCTTTCCTGCAATCTGGCAAGAATCTCGCTCTTTTTGGCGTCCGGAATGCTGCTGCTCTGGATTTTACCCGTTAAATCACTGCGCTGCTGGGTGATGAACGCCTTGATATCGCCCGCCTGCTGAGTGCGGAACTGCTCCATCAGAGTTTTCTGTTCGTCAGGAGTTTTGCCTTTGAGCGATTCCTTGAACGCTTCGCGTTCGCTCTTTTTCTGTTCCAGGTAAGCTTTAATTTGAGTACGACTTGCTTCAATTAGCGCTTTGATCTCCTGCCGGGCTGCGTTTTTGGTTTTGTCGGCAGTCGTATTGGTGTTGGTCGCTGCCGGGGTAGTGGTCACGGCCGGGGTAGTAGTGGTTGTGGCGGTGTTGGCAAGAGCTCCGCTGAAAGCGATTGAGGTAATGCATATAACTGCGGTTCCGATAATAATTCTGCTGCTGTTTGTTTTCATTTTTCCGATTCCTTTATTTTTGTCTGTTATCTGCGCGACGTCTTGCAAGCTTTGACCATTAAAACGCAGGATAAAGAAATTTATTGTGTGGATATATAAAAAATATTTTCGGGGAATAACCAAATATCCAATATCCAATGCGGAATAACCAATATCCAATAACCCGTCCCGCAAGACGGGAGAATATCCAACCGATGAAGTAAAAACATGAGGAAAAAGGAATTATCTCGCACAAAGGCACGGAGACACAAAGCAAAGAAAACTTGTCATACGTCTTTAAAGAGAAGGAATATGGTATAAGTTTTATGTCTTCAGATTGTCATCATCTTCGCGTCTTTGTGACTTGGTGCGAGATAATTTTACGGTTCGCGGATGCTCTCGTCCAGGGCTTTTACCAGGGGGTGGAGCAGATAGGTGATGATGCGCCGTTTGCCAACCTTGATTTCGGCGGTAACCTGCATTCCGGGAATCAAACGGAAGTTTTTCGGCACATTATCCAGGTTGCCGGAAATGATGACTCTGGCGCGGTAGAAATTCTGTTTCGCTCCGCCCGCGCCCTGTTCCTGAAAGGTGTCTTCGGAAATCATGCGGACTTTGCCGATAAGCGTGCCATGGATTTGAAACGGGAATGAGTCAAGTTTAATCCTGACGTCATCATTGATTTTGACCTGCCCGATATCCTTGGGTTCAACATTGACTTCCGCTTCTATTTTCGCGTCCGCCGGAACCAGCGTCACCAGCGGTTCGGCTTCGCGCACGGCGGAACCTTCGGAAAACTGCGCGATGTCCAGAACGATTGCATCCGCCGGGGAGCGCATGAAAATCAGTGAATTGAGCCGCTCCGCTTTTTCCAGGTCTTTCTTGACGGTATTCAATTCACGCTCGGTTTTGACCAGTTCCTCAGTGATGCTTTTGTACCATTCCGCGACGAACGAATTCTGTCCGGCTTTTTCGGACAGGATTTCGTGGTCTGATTCATTCAATTTATTGCGGAAATTGTCTGAGTCGCTTTCCATCTGCATGCGTGATATCTGGGTTTCCAGCAGTTGTTTCAGGGATACGCTTTTCCGCTCCTCCAGCCCTTTAAGCATATTCTCAATGCGCAGCAGGGTTTCCAGCCGTTCCTGCTGTTTCACCAGGCTCTGCCGGATGGTGTTTTGCGCGGCGTTCAGGCGCTTGATATTTTCGGCGTAGTACGCCATTTTTTCGATGTAATATTTGTTGCGTTTGGCAAAGATTGACGCCTGCCAGACTTCATCCCGGTTGTTGGGGTCAATCATTTTTAAATAATCTTTCTCCATGAATTCCGCCCGCATCCGGTTGGACTGCGCTGTCAGGCTGCGCATCTGCTCTTTGAGCTGATCAACGTCCGCCTGGTTGAACGTCTGGTCAAAAGTGATCAATACCTGATCTTTGCTGACTGTCTGGCCGACTTCAACATTGACTTTTTTAATAACGGAGCGCTCCAGCGGTTTCATGACAATGTTATTCGAAGAGGCGATTAATTTGCCGCTGGCGATTACAATCTTGTCAACTTTGCAGACTGAGGCCCAGATGATCGCGAGAACGAAAACCACCAGCACGGAAAAAATACCGTAACGGCCAAGCCACGGCAGACTGCAATGCTCAAGTTCAATTGCGTCGGGCTGATAATCCAGAGCTTCCGGTTTTACAGGTTTGCCGCTCATAAGAACCTCCCCATCTGCTGCTGCCAGAATTCCTGGTAGATCCCCGGCATTTTGACCAGTTCGTTATGAGGCAGGAACGCGGTCTTTTCGCCTTTGTCGAGCACCAGAATTTTGTCCGCCCCGTGAATGATTGAAAGGCGGTGGGAGACGATGATTAAAGTCCTGCCCCGCGCCATCGCCGCTAAATTATTCTGAATGACATTTTCGCTTTCCGGGTCTAAAGCGCTGGTTGCCTCGTCAAAGACCAGGATCGTGGGATTGGTCAGCAATGCCCGGGCAATCGCCAGCCGCTGCCGCTGCCCGCCGGAAAGGTTGGAGGCATTTTCCTCCAGCAGTGAATCATAACCGCGCGGCATTTCCTGAATGAACTCTTCCGCCCCGGCCAGTTTCGCCGCATAAATGATCTCTTCCAGTGTTGCATTCCGTTTGGTGATGGAAATATTTTCCCGGACAGTGCCGTGAAAGAAAAAATTATCCTGCAAAACCACCCCGATACTGCTGCGCAAATGCGCTTTGTTGATCTCCTTGAGATCAATGCCGTCGAAACGGATAATGCCTGACTGTATCTGATACAATCCCTGCAGCAGTTTTGTCAGCGTGGTTTTGCCGGAACCGCTGCGTCCGACGATGCCGATAACGCTGCCGGCATTGAATTCACATGACAGATTGTTGATAACATACCGGCTTTCCGGCGTGTAGCGGAAAGTAACGTTGTCAAAGCTGATATTGCCGCGCAGCGGGTTCTGTACGCCGCCGCCTTCCGGCTCACCTGGTGAATTCATTACCTGTCCCAGCATTTTTACCGACAGCGCGGTCTGCTGGTATTCGTGAATCAGCGAGATCACTTTGACCAGCGGTCCGGTAACTCTGCCGGAAAGCATTTGAAACGCGATCAGCGCGCCGACCGTGATTTCTTTTTCGAATACGCTGAGTGCGCCAACCCAGATAATCGCCACTGACATCAGCGCTTCAAGCAGCTGGCTGATGCTTTTGGCCGTCAATGAAATTTTGCCGACCCGGAAATAGCGGGTGATTGCGAATGCCGTCGAATCGTTCCATTTCTTCTTCTGCACCGGTTCCAGTGCCAGCGATTTTATAGTTTTAATGCCGTGGATCGCCTCCACCAGCATGCCCTGGCGTTTCCCTTCAGCCTGATACAACTCCTGCAGCCGGGTCTGGAACGGCTTGATCATCAAGGCGATGATTCCGGCCATCAGCAGGGAGAAACCCAGCACGATGATCGTCAGCTTGACGCTGTAAATCAGCAGAAACGGGATAAATACTACCAGCGATACCAGTTCCAGAAGCGTAAAAAACAGGTTGCCGGAAAGGAACCCGCGGATTTTTTCCGTCTGCTGCATATGCTTGATCAACACGCCGGCGGAAATCCGTTCGTAAAAGTCAACCGGAAGCCGCATCAGATGCTCAAACGTTTTGGTCGCTGTCCTGATGTCAATCTTGTTGGTCGCATGAAGCAGCAGATAGCCGCGCAGAAATTCAATGAACGCGTTGAAACATAGAGCAATGATGATGCCGACGCCAAGCACATTAAGCGTGGTGTAGCTCGCGTGGACCAGCACTTTGTCAACCACGATCTGGAAGAACAGCGGCGTAATCAGCGCCACTCCGCTCATCAGCACCACCGCCAGCGCAATCTGGCCGAAAATGCCTTTCAATTTGATAAATTCCGGAACAAACCACATCATCCCGAACGGCTGCTTTTCATCCAGCAGTGAATATATCCGCTTTATCAGCAGGATTTTGCCATTGCATTTTTCCGAGTATTCCTGAGAGTTCCAGAAAATGAAATTTTGGCCCGGCTTCATCGGCGCTGACGGGTCAATCACCGCCAGTTGTTCGCCGTCATCATTTTTTCTGCAGCCGCAGATAATGACATAACCGCCTTCCAGCTTTTCAGCAATTACCGGAAACGCTTCCCCGATCATGGACAGTTTCTCCCAGGAGAGGTGCTGTTTTCTGGCTTTCATGCCGTAATCGTGCGCAATCCTGAAGATCAGCTGTTCAGAAATTTCACTGGTATCAACCGCATATTCGTGCAGCAGGCGGCGGACATTAATATCCAGTCCGTGATGCCGTCCGATCGCGGTCAGGCAGTACAGTGCGGTGTTGCCGGATTCCTGCCCGGTGACCAGATGTTTGAATTTTATGACTTTACCGCCGTAATTGCCGGTGAGCTTGTCATATTGTACTGAAATAAATTTTTTGCCGTTTGCCAGCGGGTCGCAGATGAGTACGTCTTCAGCATTGGATTTAAGATCATCGGTATTGATGACGCATACCCAGTTGCCGTTTTTGAGCAGAATCAACAATGGCCCGCGGTAATCACTGACTGCCGCCGGGAAATCAGGTTCGCTGCAAAGTTCAGGTGCCAGCTCCAGTATTCCGGCCAGTTCCAGAATCCCGTCCTCTTCCGAATTCTTGCACTGTTCGAACAGTTTTTTAGTCAACAGCGCCGCGAAATTTATGTCACGGCAGAAATTCACCGCCACCGCGCGCAGGCATTCGATGCCGGTAAATATCTGTTTTTCCGAAGCTTTGTCCATCACAAATCAGCCTGTATGGTTTTTTACTTAAAATTAGGCGATGAATTTTCCGGAGCAGCCGTCGCTGCCGCAGGTTTATTTTCCGCCGCGTCGTTGCGCTGCACCACGCCGGCGTCCATCAGTTGTTTCACCAGCTTCTCCATGGCGGAGAAGGAACGGAGAAAACCCTGTGAAGTCATTATCAATTCGTCAGTAACTTCCCGTTCCGGGGCTTTGCCGGGCTCGTTATTTTTGCCTTGCAGGACATTAAACAAGTCCATTCTGACCATGCCTTCGCTGAAGCTGATTGCTTCAACGCCATCAGTATAAATCCGTCTTTTCATTCCAGTTCCCCATTTTTCGCGTGTTCTTTGTAACACTATAGAAAATATCATCCGTATGCACGATTTTCCATCACATAATATTTTTTTGAGTCAATATCAGCTTGCCAGCATGCCGGAAACAATATCTTTTTTGCTGAAGTCCAGCTTGTAATCAATATTCCCGGATACTGCTGTGACTCTGGCGTAATAGGTTCCGGCCGCAAGATTGCGCGTGATTGTATCTTCAAGCGCTCCCGTATTGGCCGATTTCTGCAGCATGGTGCCTTTCGAGTCGTACAATGTCAAGTCGGCATTGCCGCCGGTCATATCATGCAAGCGCAGTGTTTCCTGCGCAGTATTCGCCAAATCAAACCGGTAGTAATCGTCGCTGTCGCCAAATCCCACCCAGCCGGTCTGCGTCGGGCTGTCAACCAGTTTCGCCGTACCCTGAGTGCTGCCGGCATTGTCGAGCGGAAAATACTTTTCCAGGTCGGATAGGGTGTAACGGGCGTCGTTTATACCGAATCCGGTAGCGATTTTGACGTAATAGGTGCCTGCCAGCAGTGACACGCTGCTGATCGCTTCATTGGTAATGCCGGTGTTCGCGGAACTCTTCAACACCGTGCCGGTGGAACTCAGCAGCGACATATCGACATTGCTAGTTAACCCGGTCAAATCCAGTGACAGCGTTCCGGCGTTAGTCATGGTCAGTTTGTAGAAGTCGGCGGCATCGCCGAATCCGACCCAGTTGTCCACGCCGTCGTCAATGTTTTTCGCGGTCTGCCAGGTGTTGGCGCCGGTGTCCGCCGGAGTGTATTTTTCCAGATGGGTCAGGGTGTAATTCGCGTCATTGACGCCGGTTGCGGCGGCGACCTTTACATAGTAAGTACCCGCCAGCAATGCGATATCGCTGATGCCTTCACGGGCGAGGCCGGTTTTAATGTTGCTCTTCAATACCGTGCCGGCGGAGTTGAGCAGTGACAGATCGGC
>CAIMFA010000265.1 GCA_903840185.1 uncultured Lentisphaeria bacterium
AATTTACGGAAGACCAGCAGGCGGCGCTCAAACTGATCGGCGGGATGGTCAGGAATGTGCGGGAGTTCGCGCTCAGGCAAGACGCGGTCTCTATCATGCTAGTCAATAGTGCAGTACTGCCATCTGGTGACAGGTAAACGAGCCGATTTCAATGTTAATACGTCCGCCGGGCAGCGACTCGAACGGCAGTTCACACCCCTGCGGCTCCAGAGTCACCCGTCGAATCGGCCTGGCCGTTTTAATATCCACTTTCACATCATGCACCGGATTGAGCTCTTCCACCACTTCGACCGCTTTTGACGGTCGGATATATGGACTGGAATAGTGTTCCATGCTGCCGCCGCGGAGTACTGTGTTGGCATAAAGCAGATGAAGTATATAGCGATTTTGCGACGGCTGCTCCATCAGCGTTACCCGGCCCTGCGACGGCAGATTAGTGCGGAGTTGGATTGCCTCACCAAGAAAACGTTTGATCGCGTTAAGGATATATTCTTTATACACGACCGCGCCGTATGCACGGTAAATAGTGAAGACCGGGTGGGTGAAATAGAGAATACTGCCGGTCATAACCCCGGCGTCGAACCCGGATGCCTGCTCCTGACAGGGCGCATGCTGATGCGAGCAGAAATGCTGATAAGTCCGGTTGAAATATGGATCGAATATCTGCCCGAGCGACCAGCCGCCAGTAACTTTAATCCGCTGCGACGGATGGTACATCACTACCGGGGTCTTGACGAAATCCGGACATATTTCCGGCGCTGGCAGCAAATAGTCGGGCTGAAACGGACTGACGCCGTGATGAGTTGCGCCGATATCGAATGCAAAGCCGCTGCCGTCAGGCTTTAAACCGCTGGAACCGGACATAATCAGCTTTCCGCCGTTGCCGATAAAGGCTTCCAGTTTAACCTGGAGTTCCGGATTAACCGGGATATCATCCGGCAGTACCAGCACGTTATAGACGTTGAAATCCATGTTCTGGTCAATCATATCGAAATGAATATGCCCTTCCAGCAGCAGCCTGGATGTGCCGGTTTCACTGTAAGATTCGCCGGCTCCGCGCCCTGAGCGCCCGTTAACGGCGGTACTGGAGAGAATGGCCACGGCGGCGGCACTGGTGACATCGTCGCACCAGGGTTCTTTGGCCTCCACTTCACGATAGGCGTCGCCGATGATCTGATAGGTACTGTAGTCAAGTTTGCCATTTGGATGAAGCTGATCGCCGATGCTGCACTTGGAGCCGTTGGCAAGCATCGCCGCGCATTCGTAGCGCAGGGCGTTCGGGTGCTTCAAACCGCCAAATTCTCCCCAGGTAGTGTGAAATTTACCGGTCATGCCGAGAAAGTCTAAATTGAGTTTGCGGGCGTAGGCCGCCGAGAGCGGGTAGTGATCGTAACCCCAACCGCCGGTGGGCAGCGATTCCAGTTCCAGATGACTAAAATACTTTAAGATGCCGGTTTTTCCGCACTGAATATGGCCGCTGTTGTGAAAAATGCGCATGGCCGGATCATGCAGTCTGGCGGCTTCGGTGGCACGGGAGTAATATTTCATCACAGTTTGTTTGGCAAACGCAATCCGGTCGGCTTCGCTTTCCGGGTTAAGCCCCCCTTTGAACATGTCTGCCATGCACCATTTGCAGCAGCATTGCCCCTGTCCGACAATGTCCATAAAGATGCCGTCTGCTTCCGGGAACATCTCCGCGGCTTCGCCGATGAGGTTGCAGAGGTAATCAAGATACGGCGAATTCAGGCAGATTTTGCGGAGTCCGGCTTCAAGCGGATTGCCGCTTCTGCCCGCGGCGTCAAGTTCATGCCATTCTGGATGGTCATGCCAGGCCGTATAATTGAGTCCGGCGGAGAGATAGACCGGAACGTTAGTATCGATTTCCTTACACGCGTCCATCTGGGCGCGCAGCAGATTGAAATTCAGATGCGGATGCATCCTGCCGAACCTGGTCGGATGATAACTCCAGCCGTGATGGC
>CAIMFA010000266.1 GCA_903840185.1 uncultured Lentisphaeria bacterium
ATATTTATATCGCCCGTCAGTCGGATCGAAAAAATCCAATCCACAATCCTATTCATCTATAAGTTGAATTTTCAACCGCGCAGAGTATAGTTTATAGCACGTTATGTTTTAATCTTTTAGCTTTTTCAGGAGTTCAGCGCTATGAAGTTTACTGGAATTATTTTCGCCGGATTGATCGGCGGGGCGTTTTTACTGACGGGTTGCAACAGTGTTCCTTCCGGCACTCCGCCGAAAGGCGATATTGTTTCACAGGAGGATATGAAAAATACTTACAGTTCGGCGGCGGCGGTTAATTACCTGATTACCTCGCTTTCCACCTTCGCGGTGAAAAATGTTCCGAAAGACAGTCAGATTGTCCAGAAATTCACCGCTGCGGATAAAAGTTTGAATTTATATCCGGATAAAGTGTTTAAATCCGCCGCTTCTATAGCCAGATTCACCAGCGCCCCCGCCGGACGGGCCGGAGATTACCGTTTAACCAGCAGCATCAAGGGCAGCGAAATCCTGGTATGGGAAATGTCGCTGATCCGCGTGCAGGATAATGTCGCGGTCTGGTCGGAAACGATCAGGATCGATCAGGGCAAGCTGGAATGAAGCTCTATTCGTGGAATGTCAACGGCATCCGCGCGGTGGAAAAGAAAGGCTTTGCCGGACTGGTAGCTCAAATGTCGCCGGACATTCTCTGTCTCCAGGAAACCAAAGCCTCCGAAGATCAGCTTTCCGGTGAACTGAAAAATATTCCCGGCTATACTTCCGTATGGTGTTCCGGCGAGCGCAAAGGCTACAGCGGAGTCGCCTCGTTTTTCAAAACCCCGCCGCTGAAAACCGCGTCCGGATTCGGGTTCGATCCGCGTTTCGACTGCGAAGGCCGCATCCTGATTTCCGAACATCCGCATTTCACGCTGCTGAATATTTATTTCCCCAACGGCCAGAAAGATGATGAACGGCTGCAATACAAGCTCGGATTTTATGACGCCACGCTGGAATATTGCGAAAAACGCCGGAAAGAAGGGCGGGCGCTGGTGATCTGCGGCGATTTGAACACCGCGCATAACGAAATTGACATCGCCCGTCCGAAAGAAAATGAAAAAATCTCCGGTTTCCTGCGCATCGAACGCGACTGGATGGACAAATTTGAAAGTTTCGGCTATATCGACACGTTCCGCAAGTTATACCCCGAATTGAAAGACGCCTATTCCTGGTGGAGTCCGTGGGCCGGTGCCAGAGCCAGAAATGTCGGCTGGAGACTGGATTATTTCTACATCACCCCGGATTTATGGAATAAAGTAAAAAACGCGGCAATCCATCCAGGAATCACCGGCTCCGACCACTGCCCGGTCTCCCTTGAACTGGATTTGTAGACTAATTCCGCTTTCTGCGCTGCCGGCGCGGAATATTAATAGCTTTAAAATCCCATAAATTAGCTCCAGAAGCCACCCTCACGAAAATGACCTAATATGGACAAATAACAGCCTCCAGACAAGTATCTTCATTTAAAAATATTTTCTATCTCTTAAATTATCAACAAAATTAACTTTTGACGCAATTTTCTTTTGTACTTTTTCAAAAAAATCCAAATCTTTTATGGCTTTCCAAAAAGGAAAGAATGTGACTGGTGAATAGTAAAAAATCTCTGAGCCTTTGTGTTTCCGTGCGAGAAATAGTTTTAACGGTTCTGCACAATGGTATCCAGGACGGTCCAAAACTGGAGGGACGGTATCCAAAATGGCGGTTTCCCAGACATCCCAGCCCTCTCAGATTACCGGTCTACCTCATTGCGACGGTATCTGGAGGAGGAGTTTCTTCTGTTCCGGGTTTGCCGGCTTTCAACGGCATGCAGAACAGTCTGCAAACCAGTTCGCCGCCGGGATTTTCGCCGTTGATCAGCGTCCGGGAATAATTGCGCTGGCGGTCTATCAAGCAGAACACTTTGGTATCGGCCGAGAGCAATTTTATATTTACGCTGCCGTCGGTTTTGTACGGGATATTGAACGTTTCAGTTTTAGCGATTTTCTGGCTGCTGGAGAAATTTTTCTTTTCGCCGTTGATTTCCAGTTCCGCATTGCCGGCATCTTCAAAAAACAGGGTCAATTCCAGTTCGGCAGTCTTGAATTTGCGGCCGGCAACCGGGAAAATTTTCTTTATCGAGGTACCTGGCTGGATTTCAACTGTGGTCCAGCCGCCAAAAGTGAACGGGCCGTTGTCAAGGCACATGAGTCTGCCCGGCGAGACCTCCACGGAAACGCCGTTCGGGCGCACTTTGCGGATAATGCGGGACTCGAGGCGCTGGCGGTAGTCATCATAGGCGGTGAAACAGATATATACGGCAATGATCAAAGGAATGGCCGAGCGATAAGCCCTGCCGGGGTTCTTTGAGCGGAACCGCCAGAAATAGTTGAGCAGCACCGCCGCGCAGATCGCCAGCAGCGGAATGACCGGCAGACGGAACCGGCACAGAATGTAAAAAACCGCGGTAGCGGCCCAGAACGAAAGGATAAAATAAAGCAGCAGGAAAAGTTTGAGGCTTTTCTTCCGGAACATCCGGATTATCAGCAGTATCATTCCCGCCATACCTGCTGCCATTATCGCGCCGGTGGATATGATTCCGGTATATGCGAAGATCCTGCTCTGGGTTCCCTCGCCCAGAAAGGAGATATTGTTGGGTATTTCCTGATAATCCCAGAAGAGCAGGAATTTCCGGAAAGTAAGTTCGGCATACGCCAGCGGCTCGGCGGCAATCCACGCCATTATTCTGGCGGGGATGGAGATCTCTTTCGCGGTGCTCATCCATGCCTGATAGCTGGGGGGATATTCCATCGGGCCGGCCGTGAGGTCCGGATTGCGTCCGCCGGGCGGCGCTTCAGGAGTGTTACCCAGCGCCAGCACAGAACCGGCCGCCGTTGACGGCCCGGTCAGTTTCCCGTTAATCACAGTATTGCGCCAGGCAAAAGGGACCTGCGGCAGCAGGATCAGGAAAAGAAACAGCGCCGCCGCGGCGGTTTTCAGGATCAGGATTTTATATTTAGACAGACTTCCGTTCCAGCCCTTTGTGCCGGTGACAATGAAGACTGCCAGCAGCAGGCCCGGCACAAAACACCAGACATTGCCCCGGGTGAGAATGGAGCAGCCGCAAACGATCGCCGCAGGCCCCCAGTAAAACCAGTTGCGGGTGGAAACCGCCAGCAGCGAAAGATATAACAGCAGCATTATCCAGAAAACCTGGAGCGTTTCAATGAGCATGAACGGGGTGTAGAGGATAAGCGCCGCCGACAGCATGGTCAGCAGCGCGGCCATGATCCCGGCGGAACGGTTCCACAGCAGCGCAGCGCACTGGCCGGTCAGAAAGACGGTCAGCGCGCCGAGGATGGACTGAATTATAATCAGTGCCAGGACGGAATCACCGAATGTCAGTTTGATGAAAGGCAGAAAAAATGCATAATAGAACGGCTGGAAGTAAAAAACCTCCTTGAAAGTGCCGTTGACAATCCTGGTGGCAAGCCCCTGATAGACGCCCATATCCGTCGCCGGCGACGGACAGGTAACCTGATTGAAGCCGTTGTTGACGCCGGCAAGCTCGATACTGACCGCAAGCCGGACAGCAAACGCGGCGACAGTTATCGCCAGCAGGATATAAATAAATTTTATCTTCATCTGATAATGTTTGCTGTCCGTTTAGTGAATATCGCTTCAGACGTTCATCAACTCTTTTTCCTTGTGCGCCTGGTCTTTATCAATGGCGACGATATAATCGTCGGTGAGCTTCTGAATATCATCCAGCATCTGTTTCAGATCGTCTTCGGTGATCTCGCTGTTCTTCTGCGCTTTTTTCGCCAGTTCGTTGCCGTCGCGACGGATATTGCGGATTGCGATTTTGGCTTCTTCAGCGCGATGTTTGACCTGTTTGGCAAGGGAGGCGCGGCGTTCTTCGCTGAGTTCCGGGATCGGCAGACGGATGATTTTGCCGTCGTTGACCGGGGAGATACCGAGATTGGCGGCGATCAGCGCCTTTTCAACCGCCGGCATGGCGCCGCGGTCCCAGGGCTGGACGACCAGCATCCGGGGCTCCGGCACGGTGATTCCGGCAAGCTCTTTCAAACGGGTCGGTGTTCCGTAGTAATCAACCGTGACGTTCTCCACCAGCGACGGGGAGGCTTTGCCGGTTCTGAACGCGGAAAAATCCTTGCCCATGTTTTCCTGGGTCTTCATCATGTGTTCTTCGAGATAATCCATCAAGCCGCCTATTTCAACACTCATAGTATTCTCCATGTTAAAATTGAGTACGTAAAGTTATAATAAGAATTTAAAACAAAATAGCGGAAAATTCAACCTGCACAAGCAAAAAAACACCACCTCATTAATGCTTTCCGCCGAGAATGAACAGGATTACCGCGGCGGAAATCAGCGCGGCGGCAATGATCCGCCTGGCCAGCAGGCCGGGATTGAGCCTGGTTTCAAGCGTTGAAAAACCGTATCCGGCGATAATCGCGCCGATAACCACCGAAATGATTCCCCTGGAGGACTGGATGATGTTGCCGAAAACCGGCCCGATCAGCCCGAAACATGAGAACAGCAGCAGCATCGCCGCAAACCAGCAGACGCTGAACGGAAACGCCGGCTTAAAATGACGGACAGAGATTCCGGGAATAATAAAAAGCATGGGGATGGCGCAGATTCCGGCGAAGGTATAAGAAACGGCTCCGGCCATTGCCGCGCCAAAAAAGATGCTTTCATAGCCCAGGCAGTCTATCAAAATCTTGATGTAGGTGTCAGAAAGAGAATAGCCGCAGCATGCGGCCAGGATCAGCAAGGCGCTTTTCACCGGGATGCTGCCGCCGCTCCAGTTGGACATTACCGCGCCACCCAAACAGAGCAGAACCCCGAGCCATTGCAGCCCGTTGAACGCATTGTTTAGAAAAACGATACTGATGCCGGCCAGAAACAGGATTTTCAATCCAAGCAGCGGCGCCAGCCGGGAGGCGTCTGCATGTTTGAGCGCCAGGAAGAATGAACATTGCGCGAGCAGATAATAGACATTGCATAAAATCAGCGCCTTGCTGAAATTCATCAGCGGCGGCAACGGTTTGTGCATCAGCAGAAACGGCAGCATGGCAGCGGCGAAAAGCCCCATGATGATATGCGAAACCGCCAGCAGCTGGTATGAGTTCCCGGAAAAGGAAATGAAGCGTTTTGAACACAGATAGGAACATGATTGGGAAATTGCCGCCCCCAGTCCGGTAATAATGCCGAGTATTACAGTTTCCATAAATAACCCTAAAAAAAGCAGTTGAACCTTAACTTTAGCTCTATGTTGTTTAAATAAAAGCCTTGTGGCAGAAAGCAATTTAACAAAAAAATTACCGGAAATGGCGTATTCAACCCTCCGGGTCGGTCATTGCACCATGCCTGCACAGTGATTTTGAACTTGCAGTGGTTACCACAGCGGCGCTCAAAATCACAGCACATCCACGGCACACTGACTCGACTGCTTTTATAGGGTA
>CAIMFA010000267.1 GCA_903840185.1 uncultured Lentisphaeria bacterium
AAATAAAAGTGGAAGAAATACTCCCATAGCGAGAACCCAAGTAATTAGTCTTTCTCGTTTTTTCTTTAAATCCATATCCTCCTCCATTTCATAAACTATATCGCATTTGACACAAATATTCAATAAAAATATTAGATTAAATTGGTGGGGTAGTGATGCTTTTTTTACTAAAATAAACCGGTTTTATCTTGCAGATTGAATTATTCTGAATTAGTTTATTACTCCTTTTTTAAATAAACAATATTACTCTGGGATTAATATAAAATGGAACTGCGGGAAATACTGAAGACGCTTCAACTTGAAGATATATATCTGGCCGCGATTGAACCGAACTGGGATCAGTCGGAAGCTTCTTTTCCGGCTGCAATACCGGCATTCCTTACCCCGGTTAAATACCGCAAAAAATTTGAATGCACCGGACTCGATGCCTCGCTGCTGCCGGTGCTCGATGACATCTCCGCGAAAATAGTCAGCAATCCGGCGCTGCTGCATCTGGCCTGGCATTGTTATCAGAGCCAGTTTTTTTACCCGAACCCGTCTTTCGCCAAATGGCCGTGGCTTGAAAACATTCTCGGCGAAAATTGTACCGTATTTTATCTGCTGATATTGATTGCGGCATTACCGCTGACCATCAAAAAGTATCAGGAGATTGGCATCCCGGAAGGATATGCCGAAGCGGTCTGTTCCAGGTCGGGCGGCTATTACGCCACTTACAAAGCCGGGTATAACCGCCACGGCATAAACCCCGGGCAGCTTTACTGGGCCAGACATTACACTGACGCAGAAATATTCAGGGTGGGAAGATTCGAATACTGGCCAATGAAGATTGGCGGCAAATACCCGTTTGAAGCCTATAAAAATAGTAAGACCGATAAAATCCTGACGCTCAGAACTGACGCACCGGCTTATAATCAGGCAGGTTTTTGCCTCAGCCGCGATGAAGACCAGTCCACTGCCGCGTTTACCGGCAAATATGAGAAAAACGATGAATATGTGATTGGCACCCCGATAAATCCGGAAGGGACAACCGCCGCGTTAACTGTCAAGCTCGATCTGAAGGAATGGACTCTGGTGCTCGGCAGTGATGACACCGTGCTGGATATCCATATCCCTGAAGGCGGCAGGATGACCCTGGAAGCATGCGGGCAGTCATTTAAAGACGCTTTAAAATTTTTCGGGCAATACTTCCCGCAGACAAAAGTGGCGGGGTTCGCCTGCTGTTCATGGATTTTTTATCCGCTGTACGAAAAACTCATGCCGGAATCGAATCTGGCGGCTTTAATGCGCGAACTTTATCTGGTGCCATGGCCTTCCGGCGGCACTGACGGGTTCTACTTTCTATTCGGCCGGGATTATGACAAGCAGTCAACTTATCCGCGCGACACCTCGGTCCGCCGGGCAATGCTGGATGAACTGGAGTCCGGCGGAAGCCTGCGTTCGGGAGGAATGTTCTTCCTCGCCGAACACATCAATCTTTTCGGACAGAAACCATACCGCACAATGCTGAAAGTCGAAGATCTTAAAGCACTGGAAATTTAATCTTAAATTCCCTGATCGATCATGGCGTCGGCCACTTTTTTGAATCCGGCGATATTGGCGCCGACAACATAGTTGCCGGGAGCGCCATACTCTTCCGCGGCTTCCATGCTGACACGGTGAATGTTGATCATGATATTGTGCAGCCGAGTGTCCACCTCTTCAGCAGACCAGTTCAGGCGCATGGCATTCTGGCTCATTTCAAGACCGGAGGTAGCCACGCCGCCGGCGTTGGCAGCTTTGCCCGGGCCGAACAGCACGTTATTATCCAGAAAGCACTGCACCGCCTCCAGCGTGGACGGCATATTGGCTCCTTCGGAAACGCAGAAACAGCCGTTATCAACCAGTGTTTTCGCATCTTCGCCGTCAATTTCATTTTGTGTCGCGCTCGGTAAAGCGATATCCGCCTTAATCAAACGCCATGGACGGCAGTTTTCACAATATTTAGCGTCTTTAAAAGTCTCAGCATATTCCTTGATTCTGCCGCGATGGACATTTTTCAATTCCATCAGATAGGCCAGTTTCTCACGGCAGATACCATCTTCGTCAATAATCGTGCCATCCGAATCGGATGCCGAGATAACTTTTCCGCCAAGCTGGGTAACTTTCTGAATCGTGTACTGGGCGACGTTGCCGGAGCCGGAAACCAGCACGGTTTTGCCATCGAAACTCCCGCCTCTGGTCTTTAACATTTCAGCGGCAAAATAGGTATTGCCGTAACCGGTGGCTTCCGGTCTTACAAGACTGCCGCCCCAGTTAAGGCTTTTGCCGGTAAGCACGCTTTCATGAGCGTTCACGATCCGTTTATACTGTCCGAACAAGTAGCCGATCTCACGGCCGCCGACGCCGATATCACCGGCCGGAACGTCTGTATCCGGCCCGATATGGCGGTAAAGTTCGCGCATGAAATTCTGGCAGAAGCGCATCACTTCGACATCGGATTTTCCCTTCGGATCAAAGTCGCTGCCGCCTTTGCCGCCGCCCATCGGCAGCGTGGTAAGGCTGTTTTTGAAAATCTGCTCGAATCCCAGAAATTTCAGAATGCTGAGGTTGACCGACGGATGAAAGCGCAAACCGCCCTTGTAAGGGCCGATCGCGCTGTTGAATTGCACACGATAGCCGTGATTGACTTGAATCTGGCCTTTATCATCAATCCATGGCACCTGGAATATAATGGTTCTTTCAGGAACGGCAATCCGCTCGAGAATACGATGTTTTTCGTATTTCTTTTCGCGTTCCAGAATATGGCTGAGCGAATCGAAAACTTCGATAACACTTTGAATGAATTCTCTTTCCCACGGATGTTTCTGCTTCAGTTCATCCAATACTTTTTGCGAATACTGATTCATTAAGCCCCCTTAATGTTTCACGGTTAAAAGTACTTGCTCCTGTATCCACATGAATAATATGCTTCAGGAAAATCAAAATCCAAGCGGAAACAGACAAAACGGACAGAAAGGACAAAACGGACTGAAAAAAACAAGCACGCATAAGCCCCATAAGGCTCATAAGGCTCATAGTGACCGATTTTTGAATTATACAGCCAGGTGTTTTGCGGCAATGTCTACAGTGATCCGCCATGTCCATTTCAGCGCTTCAAGTAAAGGCAGCAGCGGATGAACTGAGTTCTCTTCGCAATAATCAGGATTGTTTTCATTCCAGACGCTGAACGCAATTGCCATGTCCTCGGCAAATTTCAATTTTGAAAAATATTCCAGCATCTTTTCACTGGCGGACATCGCCACCTGTCCCACAAATATGCCGTCAAGCGATACATTGGCAAAATTTTTATCGCCGTGATGCCACTTGAAAACCATTTCACCGGCTTTGGCATAAACAAATATGAACAGCGAAAGGATATCGTCCTGACTCAGTTCGCCTGATGGTTTATTTTCCGCATACTGTATGACCGCGGCGGCGATCCGCACAAAAAGTGTTTTTTCCGGCTCCGCCATATCTTCAATTACCGTCACCGGACCGGCGAGATAAGCTTTTTCCCTGGCCGCGTTTACCAGCGCAGAAGCGACATCAATAAATTTTTCAGATTTTCCGCTCACGATTATTCCCTTTCTTAAGTTAACAACAGAGACACAAAGGCACAGTTTTGTTATAGCTAAAACCAAAACCATCACACAGTTACGGACCACTGAACACGCAGAACAACACGTTTTTTTTGAATTTAAAACCAGAAATCTTTGTGTCTTTGTGTCTCTGTGGTTAAAATGCACTCCCTGACAATTAGAATAATGATAGTTGAGGTTGACTGTCCGGAATCTTCCAATCAACCGGAGAATATCCGGATTGAATCAGAGCCTGATTTATTTTTGAAAACGGACGGCTGCCGAAAAAGCCGCGATAGGCGGACAGCGGTGACGGATGCGCGCCGGAAATCACCACATGCCGGCTGCTGTCAATCAGCACCGCTTTTTTTTGAGCATGTCCGCCCCACAATACGAAAACCACCGGTTCCGCACGGTTGTTCACCACCCGGATGACCGCATCGGTAAACTGCTCCCAGCCCCTGCCCTGATGCGATGCCGCTTCGTGCGCCCGCACCGTCAGCACAGTGTTTAACAGCAGAACTCCCTGCTTCGCCCAATGTTCCAGACAGCCATTGTCTGAACATGGAATTCCCAGGTCGGCATCAAGTTCTTTGAACATATTGCGCAGCGATGGCGGCAGTTTGACGCCCGGCATGACGGAAAAACAGAGTCCGTGCGCCTGTCCGTCATCATGGTAGGGATCCTGCCCGAGCAGCAATACCTTGACTTTGGCATAAGGCGTAAGTCCGAACGCGGCAAAAATCTTTTCTTCCGGAGGAAAAACCTGGTGTGCTTTCATTTCCTGAGCCAGAAAAGCCTGAAGTGCGGCAAAATAATCACTGGAAAACTCGCCTTGCAGCAGAGTTTTCCAGTCTTCAGGCAGCGATGCCGTAATATCACCGGAACTGTTTACGCAGTCAGACACAGTTCAGTGAGCCTCCGGCAAGAATAAGCCTGACATCTTCTTCGGAAAGATTGTGTTTCAATTCGATGTCGAATTCGCCGCCGGCAGCATTCTGAACCGTGGCCTTGACCGGCTTGCCGACCGCCAGCTGCTCTCTGATATTCTCAATCAGGATGGCGTCTTTTTCATTGATCCTGTCGTAGTCATCCTGATTGGCAAATACCAGCGGCAGGATTCCGAAATTGACGAGGTTGGCGGCGTGAATGCGTTCGATAGCAAAAGCGATGACCGCCTTGATGCCCAGAAACATCGGGCAGATGGCGGCATGTTCGCGGGATGATCCCTGGCCGTAGCTGTCGCGTCCGACGATAATACCGTGTCTTCCGGCGTCACGCACCATCGCGGCGCGTTCGGCGAAAGTCGGCTTGCCGTCTTCGCTGAAACACTCAAACACCACCTTTGAATAGGCGGGAATATTGCTGCGCAGTTTCAAGTGAATCCCGGCAGGCATGATATGGTCGGTGGTGATCTTGTCGCCGACCTTGATTACAACTTCCCCGGTGATATCCTGCGGCAGCGCGGTA
>CAIMFA010000268.1 GCA_903840185.1 uncultured Lentisphaeria bacterium
CGTTTAAAATCAATAATTACACGCAATTCTATACTTCCAGGAAAACATATAGCAACGTCAAAGGATCAATGGATTTGAATTTCAATAAAATGCAATTAATTTGTAATATGTAATTATAGTATATGCGTAAAAGGTTTATGAAAAAATTTAGCATAATCGGAATATTTCTGCTGGCGGCCTTTGCCTTAGATTGTCATGCAAACGGGGAGAATAGCAAAATGCATAAGTACACGAATCATTTGATAAACGAGAAAAGCCCTTATTTACAACAACATGCGCACAATCCGGTTGACTGGTATCCATGGGGGCCTGAGGCGTTTGCTAAGGCGCAGCGGGAGAATAAGCCGATATTTCTGTCGATAGGCTACGCCACCTGCCACTGGTGTCATGTGATGGAGCATGAATCGTTCGAAAATGAAAAAGTGGCCAGGCTGATGAATCAGGCGTTTGTCAATATCAAGGTTGACCGCGAGGAGCATCCGGATATTGACAGCGTCTATATGAAAATATGCATGATGCTGACCGGCAGCGGCGGCTGGCCGATGACGATCATCATGACTCCGGCTAAAAAACCGTTTTTCGCGGCCACCTATATCCCGGAGGAAAGCCGTTTCGGCCGCATCGGCATGGTTGAACTGATCCCTAAAATCGAAGAAGCCTGGCAGTCTAAGCGGCAGGAACTCGAACTGGCGGCTGACAAGATTGTTGACGCGCTGAAGAGCGGTGCTGTCCAGCCGGCCGCCGGAGCTGTCGCCGCCGGTTTGCCCAAACTGGCTTATCAGCAGCTGGTTGAGTCATTTGACCGGCTGAACGGCAGTTTCGGAGGAGCTCCGAAATTTCCCAGCCCGCCAAAGATGAATTTTCTGCTGCGGTACTGGCGGCAAACCGGCGACAAAGAGGCGTTGCGGATGGTCGAGTTCAGTTTGCAGAAAATCCGGAATGGCGGCATCTTTGATCAGATCGGCTTCGGAATACACCGCTATGCCACGGATTCCGCATGGCTGCTGCCGCATTTTGAAAAGATGCTCTACAATCAGGCGATGCTGGCTGAAACTTATATTGAAGCATTTCAGGCGACCGGCAATAAAAGCTATGAAGAGACCGCCGGTGAAATTTATACCTATGTCCTGCGGGACATGACCGCGCCGGACGGCGGATTTTATGCCGCGGAGGACGCTGACAGTGAAGGCGAAGAAGGCAAATTCTATGTCTGGCGCAAAACCGAGCTGGAAAAGGTACTGAATAAACAGGAACTCGAGCTGGTTGAAAAAATTTACAGTGTCGAAGCCGGCGGAAACTATCATGATGAAGCAACCGGCGCGGCGACCGGAAATAATATCCTGCATCTGAAAAAAACGCTGCAAATCACTGCCGGAGAATTGAATACCGGGTATCCTGAACTGAAATCAACGCTTGAAAGCATCAGGCAGAAACTGTTCAACGTCAGAAAATTGCGGGTTCATCCGCTGAAAGATACCAAGATACTGGCTGACTGGAACGGCCTGATGATCGGTTCGCTGGCAAACGCGGCGCGCGTTTCCGGCTCGCCGGAATATCTGAGCGCGGCTGAACGCGCAGCGGACTTTGTGCTGACCGGGATGACCGGCGGCGATGGCCTGCTCTTCCATCGCTGGATGGATGGTCAGGCGGTGATTGACGGCAAGCTGGAGGATTACGCCTTTATGATTCAGGGCCTGCTGGCTTTGTATGAAGCATCTTTCAAGGTTAAATATCTGGAAACGGCACTAAAGTTCAATGATATTCTGCTGAAACATTTTTACGACCGGCAGTCCGGCGTATATTTCATGAATTCAGATTACGGCGAAAAACTGCTGATCAGACCCAAAGATATCTACGGCGGCGCCATTCCGTCCGGAAATGCGGTCATGATCATGAACCTGCTGAAGCTATCGCGTTTAACCGGGCGGCCGCAATATGAACAACTCGCCGGCAAAATAGTCAGCAATTACGGAAAAATGCTGGCTCAGGCTCCGGCTGAATTTCCCGAAGTCATGTGCGCTCTGATGTTTGCCGAAGGCCCGGCTTACGAAATCGTCATTTCCGGCGATCCGCAGTCGGAGGAAAC
The DNA here is from genome assembly GCA_903840185.1 of uncultured Lentisphaeria bacterium. Classification (GTDB taxonomy): domain Bacteria; phylum Verrucomicrobiota; class Lentisphaeria; order Victivallales; family Victivallaceae; genus CAIPAT01. The sequence continues at coordinate 2,087 of CAIMFA010000268.1, forward strand.
AAAAAAAATCATCCAGGCGGTAAATCAGCTTTATCTGCCGGAAAAGGTTGTAGTTTTCAGGCCGGACAAAGACAATGCGGCAATAATCAAGATCGCGCCCTATGTCGAAGCGCAGCAAATGATTAATAATCTGCCGACAGTCTACATCTGCCGCAACACCGCCTGTGAAACTCCGCTGTCCGGACTCCAGGCATTGAAAACTCACGCATTGTTCAATCGGCCTAACAAACACCTTCTTCAGGATTAAAAAGCCGTAAAGAAATAATCTTAGTGCTTATCCGTAAATAAAAGTTGAAATATTAAAAATTTGTGTCATTTTATTCTTCTAAAAGGAAGTACATAATGGCAAAGATCAAATCATGGGA
>CAIMFA010000269.1 GCA_903840185.1 uncultured Lentisphaeria bacterium
GAGGCGTTGGTCGCCAAAGGCGAAATGCATAAAGCCGGTCAGGCGACCGGCGCTCCCGGGTTTAACTTCATTAACTTCATGTTCTTCATGGTGAAGTGTATTTGTATTTCCTCCGTGTGCTCTGCGTCCTTCCCGCAGTAGCGGGATAAAACTGTATTGGCTTTTTTTCGTGAATTTTCGTGTTTTTCGTGGTTAAGGTGTATTTTTTGGTTGCGACTATGTCGCGCTGTGGATAATTCGGATTTCTGAATTCAGTTTTCGGGATTTATTCTAACTTCTAACTTCTAACTTCTAACTTCTAACTTCTAACTTCTGACTCCTGACTCCTGACTCCTGGAATTGTGATCACATGAAGCAGATACGGGAAATGCACTGGTCAAAACTTTCCTGACCGCTGATAATATCGATCTCCACCCGCATGAAATAAACCGGAATGTCCTGGCGCTCCAGACGGGGCATTCTTACCGCGTCTTTCTCGGTGGTTATGATCATTTCAGCGTTAGATTTTTTGGCCCGATTGATGAAATCAATGATTTCCTGCTGGGTGAAACGATGATGGTCGGCGAAATGCTGCGCTTCGACAATATTGCCGCCAAGCTGCCTTACAAACGCTTCAAAGCTTTCTGGAACCGCGATTGCGGACAACGCCGCGACACGCTTGCCTTTAAGCATTTCCAGCGGCTCGCGTTCGCCTTTCTTATAGACTTTTTCCAGATACATCGGTTTATGGCAGCATTCGATGATTTCCGCGCGGCGGTTATGGCGGCGGATAAATGCTTTCAGGTGGCGCAGATGATTGCCGCCGGTGGACTTAGTCAGGAACACATAATCGGCGCGGCGGATGTTTTTTACCGGCTCGCGCAGGATGCCGCGCGGCAGAACGTGATGATTGCCGAAAGGATCAGTGGAGTCAACCAGCACAATATTGATATGCGGCTTCAAACTCATATATTGAAAGCCGTCATCCATGATCAGCGTATCGGTGCCGAATTCATCAATCGCGTACAGCCCGGCCTTGACGCGGTCTTTATCCACCAGCACCACCACGTCGGTCAGATTATTCGCCAGCATGTACGGTTCGTCCCCGGCATAGGCCGAGTCCAGCAGCAGATTCTTGCCGTCGGAAACTACTTTCGGCGGCACTTCCATTTTTTTAGAACTGAATTTCTGCGTCATTTTCACCCACAGCGAACGCTGTTTACTGCGATAGCCGCGGCTGAGAACGGCCACTTTCCGGCCTTTATGGCTGAGGGTTTTGGCGAATACTTCCACGACCGGGGTCTTGCCGGTGCCGCCGCAGCTCAGGTTGCCGATGCTCACCACCAGACAGCCGATAGCGCGGTTGCGGATGATGCGCTTATCGTACAGCCACATCCTGAACTGAACCACCGCACGATAGAAACGCGAGATTACGAAAAGCAGCAGCAGCATGAGCTGATCTTTCGGGGTCTTCCGTTTCCCGATAATCAGTTCAAGAAAATACTGTTCAAAATTTTCATTAAATTTTGAGGACATTGATCCCGCTTTCTAAAATATATTGTATTTTTATAACCCGATAATTTACAGCCTCAATCGTCATTCCGCAACCGGCATGAAGGTTTTTCAGGCATTTTGGATATCATCTGAACAGCCGGAAGTCAGGAGTCAGAAGTCAGGAGTCAGAATAAATCCGGA
>CAIMFA010000270.1 GCA_903840185.1 uncultured Lentisphaeria bacterium
CGTTGATTCTGACCCCGAAAATCAGTACAGCCAGCAGCGGGATGTAAAACAGCACGGTTAAAAGCTCCACATTGTCCCGGTATACAGAAAATGGAATACGGGCGCAAAACATCATCAACCCCATGCCGAAAACCAGCCAGAGCAACTGCCTGCCGACAAAGTAAAAGGGCGATACGGCATACATGGTGGCATTATAAATCGCCAGGCATCCCCACAGCCCCAGCATGAACAGCAGGCCCTGGATCAACATTGTCAGCGGGAATACCGACGATTCTCCAGGCAAATCGATAAAAAATTTATCCAGTATTTTCATTTTGTTCCCAATCTGACTTCATTGTTTTTTATTTCCTCAAGGCTGACATCAAGTTTAACATCATTGCCGGAAACGGCTTTACGTTTAAGCAGCCAGGTGCCCTGCACCCAGTTTTTATGCCGGTCGAGCATTACTTCATAAACGCCGCCGGTGCCAGCCAGAATGCTGTCGTATTCTTTTTCAATCCCGCTGACGCCGTGCTGATTGCCGTCTAAAGACTCAACCCGGCCGATGTAGTTTCTAACTTCCACATAATCGACGACTTTCCGTTCGGTGCGCGGGAATATTTTCAGGTCAGGGAATTTAGTCAGCAATGGTTCCAGCGCGATGATTTTTTCAGGAGAGATTTCGCGTTTCAGGAGAAAATCCGAATCTTTAACCCGGTGAAGTGCTGCGTCCGGCAGGATTTCCGTGACTTTGCGCAGCGTCATGCTTCTGATATTCGGATCATCTTCCGAACTCATCAAATAAAGGTCGAAGTATTTTTCAGACCATGCCAGCACACGGTCGTTTTTATCAAGGATTCTGCCGCGTCCTGCATAGTATACGCCTTGCCTGACCGCGATTTTATTACCGAGTTCTATATATTTCTGGCGGGCAAACACCGAATAGTAAAAAAGCCAGCAGGATGCCAGAATCGCCCATATCAGGATGCACCACAGGAGCCGTGATGCCCGTTTTTTAAAATTGTCGATACTGTTGTCCATGCATTCAGCCTTGATTTCTGTAAGCTTGTCCTGAATTGCTAATATAATTTGAATTCAAACAGAATCAATCAATTATTGGAAATCTTCCATAGCGAAAGCATGAAACACTGTCAATCGTTATTGTCCAGCCGCCTGCATTGCTTCCGCGGCAGCCTGAGTCAATGAACTGTTGTATACAGCATAGCTGCCGTTACTGGTGGTTACAGTCTGGTCAGTCGGATAAATATAGCCGGACCAGCGGGTTCCTTGAGTGCCGTTCAAGCCTTTTACGAAGATAATGCCATAATCGCCGTACAGCAATGTCCTGTCCGCTGCCGCCGCATAACCGATTGCTCCATTATTGTAAGGCATGATTGCGTGGAAACGGATATATTGGCGTTTACTGAAAAGAAACGCCTGAATGTGATCTATCTGCTTTGCCTGCACCTCATCCCTGGATTCCACTGCGGCATTGGCGGCGGCTTTTTTCAAAGCGGCCTTATAGTCGACATTTCTATATTCCAGAGCATGTTTTTCAAATTCAGCAGCCCGGACTTCAGTGTATCCGAACTCCTTCCGGATGTCTTCCGGCAGATTCCTGAAGTCCAGCCCCTTGATCACTGCCGTGCCGTCCGGGGCATCATAAGATATGGTAATGCCAACAGGTGAAGAATTGGTGATGGTGACATTTTTGTAGGTAGCACCGTCCAGCGTGGTAATATCACGTGCGGCAGCCATTGAAACCATACAAAAGGCGGCAAAGCAGAAAACAAACAGTTTCATCTTAGAACCTCCTCCGGGCATTCCATTATCTATATTCGTTACGCAATGATGCAATTCATTCTAAGTTTTATTGCAGTCCTACCGCCTGCATCGCGTCAGCAGTCGCTTGTGCCAATGAACTGTTATATACAGCGAAAGTGCCGTCAGTTGTAGTTACGGTCTGGTTGGTGGGATAAATATATCCGGACCAGTAGGTGCCCTGAGTGCCTTCCAGGCCTCTGACAAAAATATTGCCGTAATCGCCGTACAGCAGTGTTCTGTCCGCCGCAGTGGCATAGCCGATCACCCCGTCCTTGTGCGGCCTTATTGTGTGGAATTCGACAAATTTACGTTTGCTGAAGAGGAATGCCTGAATATGGTCGATCTGCTTTGAAAGTTCTTCCTCTTTCGCTTCCGCGGCGGCATTGGCGGCAGCTTTTTTCAAAGCGTCATTATAGAGCATATTCTGATATTCTCTGGCATGCTTTTCAAATTCGGCGGCTCTGACTTCGGTAAAGCCGAATTCTTTGCAGACAGCTTCCGGCAGATCCCTGAAGTCAAGTCCCCTGATTACTGTCGTTCCATCCTTCTTATCATACATTATGGTAATTCCCACTGGCGAGGAATCGGTAATAGTGACATTCTTGTACGTAGCCCCGTCCAGCGTGGTAATATCCCGAGCGGACACCATTGAAATCATGCATAGAGTGACTAAGCAAAAAACAAACAGCTTCATTTTTAGAACCTCCCCGGTTTATTTATTGTATAAAAATAGTCAGCCGGAATCGCAAATCAAGCACATAACCCGGCAAATCAGCTAAAAAAATCAAAAAAAAGAAAAGAAAACAACATTTAATAGTATTGCACTGCAATAGCGCTCTTGAAAATCAGTATCTCTGAATTAATTTTAAGTCGCTTGGATTGATAGAATTCCGGTTTTATTCCGGAGATTAACATTTAACAGGGATATAAATGATGCAGAGACTTTTAATCGCAGGGATGGCGCTGTTGCTTTTAACCGGATGCATGAGTGTTGAATATCAAGGCAAAAATTACCCTCCGACCACTGATGTTAAAATATACGAGAACAAGGAAAAAATCCCGTTTGACTATACCACCATTGGCAAATGCCGCGTATCAGGCGATTATAACAAGTACTCGCAGGAGGATATTTATGCCGCGCTGATTAAGAAAGCCAAAGCGGAAGGCGCTGACGCTATCCTGATCTATGCTTATCAGATCGTCGCCGCCGGCAGCGAATCTGAACGCTCCCAGGATTATATGAGTGTCTGGGCTGACAGCTCGAACGAGGTTTCCGGCTGGAATCAGCTGCAAAAAGATTTTGGCGGCGGTTACGGCGAAATCGGCAAAGATAATAACAATCCGACCTATTCCACCACTTACAACCGGATTGTCAGAGCCTGGTTTCTGAAATATTATAAGAATATCCCGCAGGAAGATAAAAAAGACGCAGCCGGTAATAAACCGGAGACCGCGACAACGGCGGCATCTACGGAACCGAAGAAGGAAGTCCCGGCACTTCCTCCGCCTCCGGCACCAGCACCAGCACCAGCTGCCGCCGCGAAATAAAGCAACAGCAGCAGTCTGAAAACTTAAAAAGCAAAACGCCCGGCATTGAATTCCGGGCGTTTTTCATTAGCAGAAGCAAAAGCAACCGTTTATTTTTTCTTGGCGGCTGCTTTGATTTTGACTCTTACTTTTGCTTTCAATCTATCCAGGTACGCTCTGCGACGTACTCTCTTTTCGACCTTGTTGTATTGCTGAGCCATAAAAAAACTCCTTAAATAAAGTTATATTTCAGTTATAATAAGATATAGAATTTAATGCTTTTAATCTTTTTTTCAAATGAAATAGTCCTGAAAATCTAAAGATAATATTGTTGACACTTTTAAGACAGTACCGCCAAAAGTCCGCACTATTAGTTAAATCATTGAATATTAACTATTTATCTTATTTTGGTGCTTGATTATTTATCAGGCCGTGCTATCTTATCTACTTAACTATAAGGA
>CAIMFA010000271.1 GCA_903840185.1 uncultured Lentisphaeria bacterium
CCTAGAATGAAATCCCTGTAATACTTTTGATATATTGAAGTTTGCGGAAAGGTTTTCCTTTCCGCTTTTTTCTTTTTATACGCAAAAAAGGCCGGAGTTTTTAATCTCCAGCCGTATAAATCCAATCAGCTAAACTCTATTCGTGACCTTCAGCTTCAACCGGAGCTGCCGCTTTCTTCTTTTTGCCTGCAAGCGCAGTTCTGGCGGCGCCTTTTTCCTTGCCGGCAACATTGGTCACAGTCTTGTCGAATTTGGCCAGCGCTTCCGGGTCGTCAATGACGGCATCACGCCTGTATCCCCAGTCCAGCAGCTTTTTGATAAAATTAGTGCGGTGATTTTTGTCCTGGAAGCCGGTAACCACCGCAACCATTCTCTTGCCGCCGCGGGTACAGGTCACAGTTATGCAAAAACCTGAAACTCTGATGAAACCGGTTTTCATGCCGTTGACCCCTGCACAGTTGCCAAGCAGCTTGTTGGTATTGGTCAGTACCTGATGTCCCTTGACTCCAGGCTCTCTGAACGTATCAGTGATTGAGGATGTCCACTTTACAACCTGCGGGTATTCCAGCAACTGCTCGGCAAGCAAAGCCATGCCTTCAGGACTGCTGGTGGAATTTTCGCCGCTGTCCACCGGCAGGCCGTTGGGATTGACGAAATTGGTGCTGGGCATTTTTAACTGTTTAGCCCGGCGGTTCATTCTGGCAATAAAGCCGCTGACGTCGCCGCCGCTGAGAAATTCCGCGACGAGATATGCGGAGTCGTTGGCGCTTTTGATCGCAACCGTTTTGAGCAGTTCACCAAGCGGGAATGTCTCCTTGGGATCAAGGTAAACCTGACTGCCGCCGATTTTTGATGCGGCGTTAGAAACTTTTACCGGAGTTTCCAGCGAAAGATCCTGACGGTTGGCAATATCCTCCATCGCAAGCAGCAGTGTCATCATTTTGGTCATCGAAGCAATCGGGGTGGCTTCGCGCTGATTCTTGGCCCAGAGCACTTTCCGGCTGTCAATGTCGACTAAAATACCGGTGGTTGCCTCGGCACTGAGCGGGATGCAGGGAAGATTGCCTTCAATCGCCTGTTTATACTGGAAAAACTTGCCGAGCGACGGATTCTTTCCCGACGGCATTTCCATCTTTGCGGCAGCAGCAGCAGCCGGCTTAACCGCAACTGGTTTGCCGGAAGCATCCTTCTGTTCGACAACACTCTCCGCAGGCTTTGCTTCCGTCGCCGCAGTTTCTGCAGGCGGAACATCTTTATGGCCTTTCCAGAACATGCGAATGACGATAACATGCGCAACGACAATTAGAGCGATGATCAGACCGATAGTCAAGTACTTTTTCATGTTTCAATAAGGCCCTTTTTATTATTATAATGCCGTTGAGCGGTTCAGCGCACTGAATAGTGCCGCTATTGCCGCCCGGTCAATATTTGAATGTTCTCCGGCGCCGTAGACCATTTCTGTCCCGGCGGCCAGCCTGATTCCGACAAATGCTATTGCCACCGCGTCGGCGGTATGCCCCAGAGATTTCTCTGAAAAATCATCCAGCGTGAAGTCCGGCACTTCCGGACATGCCTGAAGCGCGTGAGTAACTGCCGAAACCGGCCCGTTTCCCTTGCCTTCCAGAACATATCCTTTGCCTTTTATATCAGCATGCAAAGTCACGGAAATCATGTCTTCGTCTTCATTATTTAATATTTCCCTGGAGAAGGATTTGAACTGATACGGCCCTTTCACATTGACAAATATGTCCTGGAAAGCCTTGTACAATTCCTTTGAATCGATCTCCTCGCCGCTGGCGTCAGCCAGCTGCTGAATAGCCTTGCCGATTTCCGGCAGCATCTTTTTCGGCGGAAAAATGCCGAATTCTTTTTCCAGAATGAAGGCTATTCCGCCTTTGCCGGACTGACTGTTGATGCGGATCAGTTTTTCATAACTGCGCCCGATGTCAGCCGGGTCAACATGCAGATAAGGCACTTTCCAGCCCTGCTTGAAGAATTCCGAAGTTTCCTTCATCTGGTCCATGCCTTTACGGATGGCATCCTGATGCGAACCTGAGAATGCGGTAAATACCAGCTGCCCGGCGTATGGATGACGGGGATGGACTTCTATTCCTGACGCATCCTCCACGATCCTGACGATTTCCGGCATATTGGAGAAATCCAGGCCGATATCAATCCCGCGGGAATACAGGTTCAGCGCCAATATGGAAATGTCCAGATTGCCGGTACGTTCGCCATGTCCGAAGATAGTGCCTTCGACCCGCTCAGCACCGGCCAGCAGCGCCATTTCGGTGGCGGCTACCGCGCAACCCTGGTCGTTGTGGGCATGAATACTGATGGTGGTTTCGCTCATATAACGGTATTTTTTACAGAAATATTCGATCATGTCAGCATACTGATATGGCGGTCTGCGTTCGACCGTCGCTGGCAGATTCAGGATGAAATCATCTTTCTTACACGGTCCCCAGGCTTCCTTGACGGCCTGACACACATCTATCACAAAATCAATGTCGCTGTCCGTAAATTCTTCCGGTGAATACTCATACCTGACTTTGGCCTTCAAACCCTGCTCCCGGATGGAGTCGATAATCATTTTCGCGCCGTCCACCGCCATGTCCTTGACTTGCTGGCGATTGCGTCCGAAAACGAATTGACCGTGCAGATCCGAGGTCGCCACATAGCAGTGAACGATCACGTCTTTGGCGCCGATCAGGGATTCGATCGTGCGGTCAATCAAATGCTTTCTGGCCTGGGTCAGCACTGAAATTCTGACGCCGTCCGGAATCAAATTCTCTTCAATCAGGCTTCTCACGAAGTCGAAATCGTCCTGTGAGGCGGAAGGAAACCCGACTTCAATTTCCTTGAAGCCGATTTCAATCAGCATTTTGAAATATTCACGTTTCTTTTCCGGATTCATCGGGATCGGCAGCGCCTGGTTGCCGTCGCGCAGATCAACTGAAGCCCATATTGGAGCTTTCTCGATTTTACGGTCAGGCCATTGGCGGCCGGTTATTGCAATCGCTGCCGGATAGCGATATTTGGGATAATCTTTCATTTTTGTTTTTCCTGTTATCTGCTGCCGCTTAACTGGCTTTCGCGTTTTGAAGCGGTTTTTAAAATCACTTTATATCATTCAAATTCTGAATTTTAGAAACTGTTAAACTTTAAAAATGGGAATATATACCCGAAATGACTAAATCTCTAACTATTTTGTAGAAATTAATCGAGAATAACAGTTCCGCCGGTTTCAGCTTTTGCTGTTCACTATTCTTACCGCTGCGCAGGCGGCGCCGAAACCATTATCAATGTTTACGACGGTTATGCCGCTGGCGCAACTGCTGAGCATACAGAACAGAGCTGTAAAACCATTCAGCGAAGCTCCGTAGCCGATGCTGGTCGGAACCGCGATCACCGGACAGTTTACCAGGCCGCCTACCGCACTGGGCAGGGCGCCTTCCATACCGGCGACCACGATGACAGCATCGGCGCGTCTAAGTCGGTCGGCTTCCGCGAATAAACGGTGAATGCCGGCGACGCCGACGTCTGAAATCAGTTCGACGCCGCAGCCGCACAGTTCGGCGGTATATTTTGCCTCCAGCGCCACGCCCAGGTCGGAAGTCCCGGCGGTGACCACTAGGACATTGCCGACAGGCTTGACGCCGGATTTCTTCTGGCGTATGATCAGGGTGCGGGCCAGCGCGTCATATTCCGCCTTCGGGAATTTTCTGCAGATTTCCTCCCCGGTTTTGGCGTCTATGCGGGTGACCAGTATCGGGTTCTTTCTTTTCAGGATCGCGGGAATGATTCCGCAGATCTGGTCCAGCGTTTTCCCCGCGCCGTAAATGAATTCAGGAAAACCGCAGCGGGATTTTCTGTCGTTGTCGATTTTTGCATAGCCTAAATCGGTGATGCTGTGGCTTTTAGCGGCAGCAGACAGCGCTGAAAAAATGTCGATTTCGCCACTTTTCAGTTGTTTTATAATACTTTCAACATCGCTGTCCATTTTAATATCCTTAAGCTTATCAGTTTGTAATTTATTTGAAAATTCCGCAATATCAAGCTATTCTTATTACTTCTTTAAATATTTGTGAAAGTGATGATCCTATGAATAAAGCCTGTTTTCTTGATCGCGACGGCGTCGTCAATGAAGAAGTTGACTACCTCTGGCAGCCGGAGAAAGTCGCGCTTATTCCCGGCGTGATTGATGCTATACGCGAACTGCGCAAGCATGGGTTCCTGGTGATTGTCGTGTCCAATCAGGCCGGGGTCGCACGCGGATATTACAAAGAGACCGACGTTGACGAAGTCAATGCCAGAATCCAGGAACTGCTGGTTGCAGCAGGCACCCGGATTGACGCCTTTTACTACTGTCCGCACCATCCTGAATTTTCCGGAGAGTGCAAATGCCGCAAACCGGAACCGGGCATGATCCTTGACGCCGCCTCCGAATTCAAAGTGGATCTGGAAAGGTCTTTCATGGTCGGCGACCGTCTTTCCGATCTGGAAGCGGCCGAACGTGCAGGCTGTCAATGCGGCTATCTGGTCCGCACCGGCTACGGCAGCGAAGTCATCCGGAATTCCCAGCCTAAAAATGTCAAAATCGCGGATGATCTGAAAGCCGCAGTCGCTGATTTTATCGCGGACAATCCATAAACATCCGTGAAAGCCATGGGGCCAATGGGGCCAATGGTACCTATGGGGCCAATGGGTTTTCAGGACTCTATAAAACATTTTGGACACCTCTTTCCCTCGTTTTGGACAGCTTTTCTGCATTTTGTTTTCATAACTTTTCTCGCTTTTCTCTTTCAACTCCCGCAAAGCGGGCTTCCCCATTTTGGACACCGCCTCCGCTTTCCCACAGTTGCGGGAGACACCGGTCTTACAGGGTGTTTTTGTTTTTCTGCTTTCTCAAACTTTAGAACTTCCGCAATTTAGAATTTTAGAACTTCCCCTTAACCATTTTGGACACCTCTTTCCCTCATTTTGGACACTGGTCTTGCACAGTTTTGTAATCTGTGAAGTCTGGGAATACTGGGACGTCTGGGGTGTACTCGCAGGCTCCCCACTTTCAACTTTTCTCTCCCGCATTTGCTGGACCCGCAGATCGTGGCACACATTTTGGACACCCTGCACGCTCATTTTGGACACCTACTCTTCTCGTTTTGGCCAGCTTTTCGGCATTTTGTTTTCATAATTTTTCTCTCCCGCATTCGCGGGACCCGCAAGCGGGGCAAAACTTTCAACTCCCGCAAAGCGGGCTTCCTCATTTTGGACACCCTGCACGCTCATTTTGGACAGTTACCCATCAGTCCCATAGGCCCCATAAGCCCCATAAGCCCCATAAGCCCCATAAGCCCCATAAGCCCCATAAGCC
>CAIMFA010000272.1 GCA_903840185.1 uncultured Lentisphaeria bacterium
CACTTTCAAATTTATGAATCTGGAGAAGACACCTGAATATGAGCAATGATTTATCTTTAGACCTTGACAATTTTCATGGATACAGACTGCTCCAGAGTTGCGGTTCCGGGGCGTATGGGGAAGTATGGCTGGCTGAAGAGAAACTCACTGATAAACGTGTTGCCGTCAAGATTATTGCAAAAGATGATAGTGTCCGCTGGCGGGACGAACTGGCGGGAATCAGGAATTATTGTCAGACAATATCACCGCACCCAAATTTGCTGTCAATATATCATGTTGAAGAAAATGAAAAGTATTTTTATTACTCGATGGAACTGGCCGACAACCAGGATCAGTCGTGTAAAACGTACCGGCCTGACACATTAGGGCACCGGCTGGGAACAAACAGCATGAAGCCGGAGCCGCTGTTTAAGATAATCAATTCCCTGCTGGACGGGCTTCAGGTACTGCATAAAAGCGGGCTGACTCACCATGACATCAAGCCGGAGAATATTATTTTTGTGGCCGGGGTTCCAAAATTAAGCGATATCGGGCTGGTGTCCGGAGCGGCTCGTGGTTCTGCCGGTACTCCTGGTTATGTACCTAAAGGGCAGCTCAACGACAAGTCCGGCAATTGTGCCGATCTGTACGCCGTGGGAAAAGTTATTTATTGCGCTCTGACCGGGCTTAATGCCGATGAGTTTCCGATATGGCCATCCGCCTTGTTTGCTCCCGCTTACCGCCCGGTAAACCTCTTCCTGCTTAAAGTTTGCAGTGAAAATCCGCAGGAGCAATTTCAGGATGTCGCGGCCTTTCGCCATGCTTTGTCAGGTACTTTGTCTCCGACTGCTGCCTCACTGCCACGGAAGGGCGGAAAAGTGGCGGTTGCTTCTTTTATCCTGGGATTGGCCGGCATGGTTGTCTGGGTGTTTCCGGTGCTTGGACTTCCGGTTACATTGATCGGCCTGATTTTCGGGATACAGGGATTGCGCGGCAGGCGCAAGACGCTGGCAACGGTTGGCCTGGTGCTGTCAATAATCGGGCTGACGGCCACGATCGCCAACAGCGCCATCGGCGCATATTTAGGTGCGACCGGACAGTTTGCCTGGATGAAGCAACCCGCACCTGAGCCAGAGAATACCAGCAGACAAAACTCCAAACTGCCATGACTCCGCCTGCCTGGTATTTCTTTCAAGATGTGTGATGCGCGGCCTTATTTTCCGGTATTTCATCTGATACGGCTTTAAAACGGGCAAGGTTATTGCGCACTTTCTCCAGCAATTGATCATCCTGTTTCACCGTCTCCAGTAAATTGCGGCAGGTGCTGCACTGCTTCAAATGCCCTGCGCAGGAAATACGGATCAGCATATTCATGTCGCCGTTGCGGTACCGGTCCAGTTCTTCAGTAGTATAATGTCTCATGTCCTGCCTCCTTAATCGCTTTCGCTGACGTCAGCGATTATTTTTTTCAACTGTTCAAGACACCGGTTCTTGGCTACATATATAGAATTTACGGACATATTCAGGAACTCCGCCACCTCGCCACTTTTCTGTCCTTGCATGGCGTACAAGTAAAAAGCCTGATAGGTCACCGGCTCAACGCAGTTCTTCAATTCATCCATAGCCATATTCATCAAGTGGCCCTGCCATTCGTCATCCCAGGCCTGCTCCAGTCCGTTCGCCAGAATGAACTCCCGGTCGTCCAGCCCGACTTCCAGATTTTTACGTTTCCGCAATATGCTGACCGCCTGATTATTGATAATAGTCTTCAGGTAGTCCCGGAACCGGCCCCGGCTGCGGTCATACTGAAAATCCCGGCTGCCTTTAAAGAACTCTGCCATGACGATCTGCACCAGATCTTCTTTCTCGGTCTGCTTTAACCCCAGGTCTCCGGCGCGCAGCATGATTAACGGGCGGTAGGAGGCATAGAACTCCTCCCAGGAGATCTCATCGCCCTGCTTTATCTTGCTCAGCAGACTCTTGCGCGTCGTAAATGCCATGTTAAACCCCTTTCACTATATTTGCCGTTACTTAACTTATTCGCAGATATGCCTTATTTCTTACACCTTAAATAATAAAACATCAAAAAAGACTTTTTTTAGTTCCGGTGTAAGATTGCCATGTTAATTACGAATTAGTATACAGTTGTTAGATTGCGGTTCATTAGAGTCGCTGTTCAGAACAATTGTTTAAATTAGATAGAGGAGGCTATCTGGATTCAGCAAACGGCATTGAGTATTAAACAAAAACTATCAAACATGAGGTTCTCGATGAAAAAGTCTATAGTTCTGGTTATTCTCGCAGTTCTTTCTATTGGGGTAGGCGCGTACTTTGCGAATGTAAATGTAAGTGGCAATTGCTGCCATAAACACGGGGATAAAATCCCGGACTTCGGCACGAAGTGTATTTTCTGCAAAGGTACTGGATGGAATGGCGACTTTAATTGTTCTGCCTGCAACGGGACAGGCAGAAATAGCACATATTGATTAAGCGCGGGAAATGTAACATGCGGCAGCGGTTCGGACTTTACGGTCTGGCCGCTGCCCTGCTTTGCTGTATACCGGCATCCTATGGTTCAAGCATCGCCGATATATTTAAAGCTGCCGATGATGACGGTTATGTCATAGGCACTTCCGGTAATCCGGAACTATTTTCCACGTCGGTACCTTCCGTAAAACCGGGAAGCATGAAAACGCTTAACCGCCAGGGCGTATGCAGCGCCTTATGGCTTGACGGCATCCCACGCCTGCTGATCAAGCTTACCGTCCGCGGGGCATTTGCCGCCGACTGGATTGACGGCAGCGGCAATACCAGAAGAATCTATATATGTGATCCTGGCGACATCTTCGTTCCGCTGGCGTTTATTAACAACGGCAGCGAGTTCTATGCTTTGAGCAATCGCCATGCAGAGTTCGTGCGGCTGGTCGCCATTAGCTGCATCGACGGCCAGGAACGGGTAATCCACAGCGACCCGGAAAATAAAGTTGATATGGCGGGAGTGCTGTCATCAGGAAAGACAACCGTGAAGCTCCACGGGGTATATTATATTGATGACCGCATCAGGTACTATTTTTTCGATGATGAGTTCGCCGCCATGCACCAACTCGTAAGGGAAAAATTACCGGGCGCCGACATCCTGTGGGACTGCGGTTCCGATAACGGTCGTCAGTGGATTGTAAAATATCTTAAAGAGTCCGCACCTGCCGCTTATTACTACTTTAACTTTGATACCGGAGAACTTAAACTCCTGCCCGGCAGAGATTCTGCAATCATCAGCGCCGGGCAAATCGCAGCAGTGCAGCCGATACAATATAAATCCCGTGACGGAACCATGCTGCATGGCTACCTCACTATCCCGCCGGGCAGCGCGGGTAAACATCTGCCGGTTGTCGCGTTCGTCCATGGCGGACCGTCCAGCCGGGTGTTCCGCTGGTTCGATCCGCGGGTCCAGGCGCTGGCCGCTGGCGGCTATGCTGTGTTTCAGCCTAACTACCGGGGTTCGCGCGGTTTCGGCAAGCGCTATATGACTGCGGGGTGGAAGACCTGGGGAACCGGAACATTGCAGAACGATATCACGGACGGAGTCCGGCATCTGATAAATGAAGGCATTGCTCAACCGGACAGGGTTGCGATTATGGGCGGCTCATTCGGCGGCTACTGTTCGCTGGCCGGGCTGGCCTTCACGCCGGAACTTTATGCCTGCGGCATCGACATCTTCGGCATGTCCGATCTTGTCAGCTACCTGCGGGAAGTGCAGGACGAACAGAAGCCGTTGCAGCCGCTGGACCAGGCCCTGTGCGGCGACATCAATAATACGGCCGACCTGCCCAGGCTGCAATCACAAAGCCCCGTCAACTTCACGGAAAAGATTCGTGCGCCCCTGTTCATCTATCATGGCGCAAAAGATACCTTGATAAATCACAGCCACTCTGAGCGGATGGCTCTGCTGCTGCGACAGCGTAACGCGGAAGTGGAGTATTATCTGAGTCCGACCGGGGAGCATGGGTTCAGCACCATTGA
>CAIMFA010000273.1 GCA_903840185.1 uncultured Lentisphaeria bacterium
TACCGCCTGCTTACGACGTTCGTACAACGCCGCCGCTTCTATAGTTCGTGCATCTCTTATATCCATGATAACAATATAGCACATTAAAAACAAAATGATAGCTGATTATCTTGCGCGTCTATATGAACCTTTTCCAGTCCATGGACCGGCGCTCTTTGCGCGGATCATGGAACCCGCCGTCACCCACCAGTTCTGCGGCACGCGGGGGGACTGCCTCATCAAATGAGGCTATCGACATTCCCCAGGCAGTTGAAAGCGCCCGAGGTGACTCATATTTAGCTGCCAGCCAGCGTTTCCATGCCTTAATGGCGACCGGGCTGTAGTCTCCCCAGTTTTGAGCTTTCGTCAGTTCGCTGTTGGGCGGCTGCCAGTGATAAAGCTGGGCGTCAGTTCCTCCACCGATAAGATAGCCGATTACTGCGCGTCCTGGAGTCGTATGTTCAACTTTTTCAATGAGTTTTGCGATTGTTGCGGAAGTGTCATTGCGGAATGCCTCTGAGAAAAAAGACCAGACATATCGTTCCTGCTGCTCCGGAGTTGGCTCTTTTCCGCCGTAGCGGAGAAAATGCCTTGATGCGACCAGTTTTTCGCCGCGATCGTTGCGCATAATATCGTCAGGGTGTTCGGCTGTCCATTCCGGATATGGATCAATCATGATCCATAATATGATTTTTGCATTGGGACTGGTCTGCAGCGGACGCCAGAGAATCTTTTCCAGATCTGTATCATCATATGAATTCTGTCCGGTCCAGAATGGTTTCATGTAATATTCGGCACCGCTAAAGCCCCCTTTTCTGTTGTAGGAAAGGTTGACCGTGACATTTACGATTTCCATGCCTGCCGCAAAAAATGGGGCAAGATAGACGGAATCAAACGGCTGGTCCCATATATCTACTCCGAGAAACGGTTTGATATTGCCGTTGATCAGCATTTGCGGCAAACCATCTGTGCGGATTGCGCGCTGCGCTGAATCCGCCGGGCGGGACATTATCGATTTTTTTAGTTCTTCGTTAACCGGTTGTGGTATTTCTACCGGCGGATCCATCCAGGCAGGCTGTCCGGCTTGGCCGACCTCCACATAGCGCGAATCACTGGCAGGTCCATGCGACTGGCGCAGTGCTTCATATTGTGATTTTATTTCTTCTGTTGTGATCGGCCTGGAATAAACTTTTACTTCGTCGATTGAGCCGGTGTACCAGTCTGCCACCACCCGGCTGACCGGTTTGGCACAGCCGATGTAAAACTCGTCAGGATAGCTGAAAGGCTTTCCCTTGAAATCAGAGCCGGCAACCAGTTCTCCGTCGATATAAAGGTAAATCTTCGCCGCGGCGGAATCGAAAACCCCGGCTACATGATGCCATTCTCCCGGTGGATAGGTCTTGGGCGAGGCGGCTTTAAATCCCTGCTTGTCCGAATTGAACAACTCAAAATAAAAGTGTTGTCCGGAAGTGTAGCTGATTGCTGTACTCCATCCGGGACGCCCGCAGATAGCTCCTGGTCTTGTGCCTTTTACGGCAAGCGGTTTGGCCCACGCGGAAAAAGAAAAGCTGCCTTCCTGCCATGGCAGTTTGGCAAACACCGCGGTGCGCCCGTTGCCGAATTCAAGTCCGGATCCGGATTTGCCTTGTGCCCATCTGGTTTTGCTTAGAATAATGCCGTCATGGCCGTGCCCGGAACTGTCAACGGCTTTTCCGCCGGAAAGTTCATCAAATTTCCAATATGCGGCAGGTTGATCTTCAGCGCTGACGAAAGCGGCGGCTAATAAGAAGAAAATTAGTGCGAATAATGGCATTACACCGGCCTTTACTTAATATTTTCAGTTATATGGCAATCAGCGAGAATAATACTTTATTTTACGGAAAAAGCATTGTAGCCGCATAATTACCTGTTCCTGTAAAGTCGACATTCCCCATAGTGAAACTTCCCGATTTGACTGCGGCGACATGACCATCGACAAACAAGGCGTTGGAATTTTGACTATGCCGGTAACTGACCCGGTAATTGCTGGCGGCGAGGAAATTGAAAACGCGGTTGAACGTTACCGGTTGTGGTTCAAGATCGGCAGTCATCAGAGTCCGTGACGGCGGTGTTGGACGGATCATGGCGCTTTTCAAATAGCCATCTCCGGCTATTGTCGGAAGATGCATTTGACCGAGTCGAGTGTTTCTGGTGTACGAGCCATGGTTGAGGGTGTCAACCTGATACCGCATGGCGTCGAGATCACTGGGGCAGCGGGCGATGGCACGGAATGCGGCACGGCTGCTGAAATATGACAACAGTGGAAAGGATATAAGCGAAGAGCTGCTATCGCCGCACCAAAAAGTCCGTGAGCCTGAAGCATTGTCAACAAGAGTCGGACAGATATACTCGCTGTTGTCGTTCTGGTACTGCAGTTCGACGATGCTGAATTGTTTGAGATTGTTAGTACAACTGATTGCCTTGGCCTTTTCGCGCGCTTTATTCAATGCAGGCAGCAGCATTGAGGCCAAAATCGCAATGATCGCGATCACCACGAGGAGTTCAATGAGTGTGAA